>JAISNE010000201.1 GCA_031276375.1 Accumulibacter sp. | reverse complement strand
CCCGCAGCAGGATCGCCAGCGCCAGGCAGTTGACCAGGATGCTGGAGCCGCCGAAACTCATCAGCGGCAGGGTCAGGCCCTTGGGCGGCAGCAGCCCCATGCTCATGCCCATGTTGATGAAGCCCTGCACGCCGAACCAGATGCCGACGCCCTGCGCCACCAGCGCCGGGTAAACACGGTCGAGCACGACGCATTGCCGGCCGATGACGAAGGCGCGCTGGACGATCAGGCCGAACAGGACGACGACCGTCACCACGCCGACGAAACCAAGCTCCTCTCCGATGATCGCGAACAGGAAATCGGTATGCGCCTCGGTCAGATAGAACAGTTTTTCGACCGAGGCGCCGAGGCCGACGCCGAACAGTTCGCCGCGCCCGAAGGCCATCAGCGCGTGCGTGAGCTGATAGCCGTTGCCGAAAGGGTCCGACCACGGATCCCAGACGATCAGCAGGCGCGCGCGCCGGTAGGGCGAGATGGCGATCAGCACGGCGAAGACCATCGCCAGCAGCGTGACCAGCATGGCGAACAGGCGGGCGCGCATGCCGCCGAGGAAGAGAATGCCGAAGGCGATCGAGATGATGACCACGAAAGCGCCGAAGTCGGGTTCCAGGAGCAGCAGCACGCCGACCGCGACCATGGCCGCGGCCATCGGCAGAAAGGCCTTTTTCAGATCGTGCATGTGCGGCATCTTGCGCACCGCGTAATCGGCGGTGTAGAGCACGGCGAACAGTTTCACCAGTTCCGACGGCTGCAGGTTGGCGATGCCCAGCGACAGCCAGCGGCGCGAATGATTCACCTTGTGCCCGATGCCCGGAATCAGCACCAGCGTCAGCAGCACGAAACCGGCGATGAACAGCCACGGCGAGATCTTCTGCCAGGTCCGCAAGGGCAGTTGGAAGGCCAGCCCGCCGGCGATCAGCCCGATGGTCAGAAAGACGCTGTGGCGGATCAGGAAATAGGTCGAATGGTTGCCGGTGTGCCGGCTACCCTCGGCGATGGCGATCGACGCCGAGTACACCATCACCAGGCCCAGCAACAGCAGGATCAAGCCGCTCCACAACAGGGTCGGATCGACCTCGGAGGGCGGGCGATGCCGGACGTCGAAGGCGGGCGCCATCAGCAGGCCTCCGCTTGCAGGACGCCGACCAGGCCGGCGAAGACTTCGGCGCGGTGCGCGTAATCGCGGAACATGTCGAAGCTGGCGCAGGCCGGCGAGAGCAGCACGGCGTCGCCGGGCTGCGCGATGGAGGCGCACCAGCGCACGGCGTCTTCCAGATCGCGGCAATGGCGCGTCGCCGCGCCGCAGCCGTCGATGGCCCGCCCGATCAGTTCCGCGTCGCGCCCGATCAGCGCCACGGCGCGGGCGTGTTCGGCGAGCGCCGGCTTCAGGGGCGAGAAGTCCTGATTCTTGCCTTCACCGCCGAGGATCAGCGCGACCTTGCAGCCCAGACCCCGCACCGCGGCCAGCGTCGCGCCGACGTTGGTGCCCTTCGAGTCGTCGTAATAGGACACGTCCCGAATGCGGGCCACCAGCTCCACGCGATGCGGCAGGCCCTTGAAGGCGCGCAGCGCGGGCAGCACCCGCTGGGCCGGCACGCCCAGGGCGCGGCAGAGCGCCAGCGCGGCCATGACGTTGGCCGCGTTGTGCCGGCCCTTGAGCGGCAGTTCGTCGAGGCCGATCAGGCGCTCTTCGCCAAGGCAAATTGCGTCGCCGGCGAGACCGTAGTGGTTTTCGCCCGGCGGCGGCGTCAAGCCGAAAGTCATCGCGCGCGCCTCCGCCGGCGCCGCGCCGAGGGTCATGCCGTACTCGTCGTCGCGGTTGAGCACGCGGGTCGAGGCGTTGGCGAAAACGCGCGCCTTGGCGCGGGCGTAGTCGTCGAGCGAGGCGTAGCGGTCGAGATGGTCTTCGCTGACGTTGAGCAGTGTCGCGGCGTCGGCGCGCAGCGTGTACGTCGTTTCGAGCTGGAAGCTGGAGAGTTCGAGCACCCAGGCTTGCGGCAGGCGATGCTCGTCGAGCGCCGCCATCAGCGCGTCGAGCGCCGACGGCGAGATGTTGCCGCAGGCCACGGCGGAGATGCCGGCGGCCTCGAGCAGCTGCGCGGTCAGCGCCGTCGTCGTGGTCTTGCCGTTGCTGCCGGTGATGGCGATCACGCGGCTCCAGAGCGCGTAACGGCGAACGCCCTGGGCAAAGAGTTCGATTTCGGAGACGACCGGCACGCCGCACGCCAGGGCGGCCTGGACGGGCGCCGTGCGGACCGGCACGCCGGGCGAAATGGCGATCAGATCGACACCGGCGAAGGCGGATTCGGCAAACGCGCCGGCGATGAGTTCCGCGCCCGGCGCGGCGGCGCGCAGCGCCAAGGCCTTGGGCGGCGTCCGCCGGCTGTCGGCGATGCGCACGGCGGCGCCCTCGCGCGTCAGCCAGCGGGCCATCGCCAGGCCGCTTTCGCCCAGTCCGAGCACCAACGCGTTTTTATCGGTGAATTCCATGATCGTCAGCGAATCTTGAGCGTGGATAGGCCGGTCAGCACCAATATGATGGTGATGATCCAGAAACGGACGACGACTTGCGTTTCCTTCCAGCCGCCGAGTTCGTAATGGTGGTGCAGCGGCGCCATGCGGAAGATGCGTTTGCCGCCGCTGTGCTTGAAGTAGAGCACCTGCGCCGCGACCGACAGGGTTTCGGCGACGAACACGCCGCCCATGATCGCCAGCACGATTTCCTGGCGCACGATCACCGCCACGGTGCCGAGCGCCGCGCCCAGGGCCAGCGCGCCGACGTCGCCCATGAACACCTCGGCCGGATAGGCGTTGAACCACAGGAAACCCAGCCCCGCGCCGACCATCGCGCCGAGGAACACCGCCAGTTCGCCGGCCCCCGGAATGTAGGGCAGCAGGAGGTAGCGGGAAAAGACCGAACTGCCCGCGACGTAGGCGAAAACGGCGAGCGCCGCGGCGATCATCACGGCCGGCATGATGGCCAGCCCGTCGAGGCCGTCGGTCAGGTTGACCGCGTTGCTCGTGCCGACGATCACGAAATAGGTCAGGACGATGAAGCCGACGATGCCCAAGGGATAGGAAATCGTCTTGAAGAAGGGAACGATCAATTGCGTCTGCGCCGGGATCGTCGCGGAGAAGGCGAGATACATCGCCGCCGCGAGGCCCAAGACCGATTGCCAGAAATATTTCCAGCGGCCGGGCAGGCCGCGCGGATCGTCGTGCGCCACTTTCTTCCAGTCGTCGCACCAGCCGATGGCGCCGTAGCCGAGCGTGACGATCAGCGCCACCCACACGTAGCGGTTCCCGAGATCGCCCCAGAGCAGCGTGGTGACGGCGATCGAGATCAGGATCAGCACCCCGCCCATGGTCGGCGTGCCCGACTTGACGAGATGTGTTTGCGGCCCGTACTGGCGCACCGCCTGCCCGATCTTCCGGGCCGTCAGCCAGCGGATCACGCCCGGGCCGGCGATGAAGGAAATGATCAGCGCGGTCAGCGCGGCCAGCACGGTGCGCAGGGTGATGTAGTTGACCACGGCAAATCCGCGCACGTCCTGCGCGAGCCATTGCGCCAGCGTCAGCAGCATGGCGGTTTCTCCTGTTCGCGCGGCAAGGTGATGGCGTCGACCACCCGCTCCATGCGCATGAAGCGCGAACCCTTGACCAGCACGATCGCCGCGGGCGTCAGTTCGGCGAGCAGCGCGGCGACGAGATCCCCGATTTTCCGGAAATGCCGGCCGCCCGCGCCGAAATTCGCCGCCGCCAGGGCGCTCGATTCACCCAGCGTCAACAGGCAGTCGATGCCCTGGCTCTTGGCGTAGCCGCCGACCTCGTCGTGGAACTGGCCGGTCATTTCGCCGACCTCGCCCATGTCGCCAAGCACCAGGATCTGGCGGCCGATGGTGGCCGCCAGGACGTCGATGCCGGCGCGCACGGAATCCGGATTGGCGTTGTAGGTGTCGTCGAGCACCAGCGCGCCGCGCAGTCCGGCGCGGCGCTGCAAGCGCCCCGCGATGCCGCGGAAATCGGTCAGCCCCTGGCGCGCCGCCGCCAGCGGCGCGCCCGCCGCCAGCGCCGCCGCCGCCGCGCCCAGCGCGTTGCGGGCGTTGTGCGTGCCGGGCAGCGCCAGATCCACCTCGATCCGCTCGCCGTCGGCCTCGATCGCCACGTGGTTCTCCAGACCATGCGTCCAGCATTGCCCGGCCACCTCGGCGGCGCCTCCCAGCGAAAAGCAGCGCCGCCGGCAGTGCGCGCTCTGCGCGCGCCACAAACCGGCCCACGGATCGTCCGCGTTGAATACCGCCACGCCGTCCTGGTCCAGTCCGGAGAAGATGCCGCCTTTCTCGGCGGCAATCGCTTCCAGCGTGCCCATGCCTTCGAGGTGGGCGCGCTGGACGTTGGTCAACAGCGCCACCGTGGGACGGCCGATGTTGGCGAGACCGGCGATTTCGCCGGGATGGTTCATGCCCAGTTCGATCACCGCCGCCCGATGCTCGTCGCCCAGCCCGAGCAGCGTGAGCGGCAGGCCGATGTCGTTGTTCAGATTGCCGGCCGTGGCCAGCACCGCGTCGGCGCCGAACGCCGCTCTCAGAATGCTGGTAATCATTTCCTTGCTGGTCGTCTTGCCGTTGCTGCCGGTCACGCCGATCACCGGCAGGGCGAAGCGCGCCCGCCAGTGGGCGGCGAGATCGCCCAGCGCGGCGCGCGTGTCGGCCACCACGATGAGCGGCAGCCTGCCCGCCACGCCGGCGTCGCGCAGCGCGGTGGCCCCGGCGGCATCGACCGCCGCCGCCGCCGCGCCGCGTTCGAGCGCCGCCGCGACAAAATCGTGTCCGTCGAAACGCTCGCCGCGCAGGGCGATGAACAACTCGCCGCCGGACACCTTCCGGCTGTCGGTCGAGACCCCCTGGAAAGCCACGTCGCCGCCCTCCGGATTGCCCGCCATCGCCCGCGCGGCGCTCGACAGATTCATGCGCACGCTCATCGCCGTTCCTCCCGCCACGCGGCCAGCGCGTCCCTTGCCTCGCCCGCGTCCGAAAAAGGACGCCGCGCGCCGGCGATTTCCTGGTAGGCCTCGTGCCCCTTGCCGGCCAGCAACAGCACGTCGTTTTTTTCGCACGAAAGGATCGTTCGGCGAATCGCCGCGGCGCGCTCCTCGATGACTTCGGCGTCCGGCGCGGCGGCCCCGATTTCGGCCAGGATATCCGCCGGCTCCTCGTCGCGCGGGTTGTCGCTGGTGAGCACCGCCCGGTCCGCCAGCCGCCGGGCGATTTCGCCCATCAGCGGGCGCTTGCCGCGGTCGCGCCCGCCGCCGCAGCCGAACACGGCGATCAGCCGCCCGCCGCGCGCCGCCGCCGTGCCGCGCAGGCTTGCCAGCGCGTTTTCCAGCGCGTCCGGCGTATGCGCGTAATCGATCACGACCAGCGGTTCGCCCGGCCCGCCGATCGCCTCCAGCCGTCCCGGCGGCGGCGAAAGATCGGCGAAGCGTTCGGCCACTTCGGCCGGGGTCAGCCCGGCGTCGATCAGCACGGCCGCGACGGCGAGCAGGTTGGCGACGTTGAAGCGCCCGAGGAGGCGCGTTTCGACGCGCGCGCGGCCGGTCGGCGTGTCCAGGACGAAGCGCAGGCCGCCGGGCGTTTCCTCGACGGCGTCGGCGCGCACGATTCCCTGCCGGTCGGCGAAATTACCGTCCCGCGTGTAGCCGAGCACACGGCTCGCCGAGGTCCGCCGCGTCAATTCCCGGCCAAAGGGATCGTCCACGTTGATTACCGCCAGGCGCAGGCGCGGCCAGCGGAAGAGCCTTTCCTTGGCGGCCGCGTAGTTGTCCATCGTTCCGTGATAATCGAGGTGGTCGCGCGTCAGGTTGGTGAATACCGCCACGTCGATCCGCGTCCCGTCGAGACGCTTCTCCTCGATGCCGATCGAGCTGGCTTCCAGCGCGCAGGCTTGCGCGCCAGCCGCCGCGAATTCCGCGAGATGGCGGGCCAGCGCCGCCGCCTCCGGCGTGGTGAGGCCAGGTTCCGCCGGCTGGCCGGGAAATCCCGCTCCGAGCGTGCCGATCGTGGCGCAAGAGCGCGGATGCAGGCGGGCCAGCCATTGGCCGACGCTGGTCTTGCCATTGGTGCCGGTGACGGCGATCAGCGACAGGCGTTCGCTCGGGTGGCCGAACACGGCCTGCGCGAGCGGCCCGCAGAGCGAGCGCGGGCGCGCGGCGGAAAGATTCGGGAGACGCCACTCGCCCTGCCAGGCAAAACCATCGCCGTTCTGCCAAAGCACCGCGGCGGCGCCGCGGCGGATGGCTTCCGGGATATGCTCGCGCCCGTCGGCGGCAGCGCCGGGGAAAGCCATGAACAGGTCGCCGGGCCGCACGCGGCGGCTGTCGCTGGCCAGGCCGCGCGGCTGTACGCCCCGCGCCGCCAGCTCGCGCAGGATCGCCGTCGCGTCGGCGAAGAACGGCGCCGCGCTCATAGTTCTTCCCGCTCCGAGGCATCATGGCCGGCAGCCGCCGCCTGCACCACCGGCGCGTCCGGGACGATGCCGAGCGTGCGCAGGGTGCCGGCCATCACCCTGGAAAAAACCGGGCCCGAGACGTCGCCGCCGAAATGCGCGCCCTGCGGCTCGTCGATCATCACCGCCACGATCACTCTCGGATCGGACACCGGCGCGAAGCCGATGAACGAGGCCACGTATTTCTTGACGTACTGGCCGCCCTCGACCTTGTAGGCGGTGCCGGTCTTGCCGGCGACGCGGTAGCCCGGAACCCTGGCCTTGGGCGCCGTGCCGCCCGGCTGCGTGGTCATTTCCAGCATGGCCCGCATTTCGCGCGCGGTCTGCTGGCTGAATACCTGCTTGGCGCGCACCGGCGTTCCGTCGGATCTGGTCAGCGTCAACGGAATGATGTCGCCTTCGCGGGCAAAGATCGTGTAGGCGCGCGCGAGCTGCATCAGCGATACCGACAGGCCGTGGCCATAGGACATGGTGGCCTGCTCGATCGGCCGCCAGCTTTTCCACGGTCGCAGACGGCCCCCGACTTCGCCGGGGAAGCCCAGTCCCGGCGCCTGTCCCAGCCCGATCGCTTCATACATGTTCCACATCGCCTCCGGCGTCAGCATCGCGGCGATCTTCGCCGTGCCGACGTTGGACGATTTCTGGATCACCTGCGCGACGGTCAGCGGGCCGTGACGGTGCGAATCGGAGATGGTCGCCGTGCCGATGGTCAGCCGGCCCGGCGCGCAGTTGATCACGGTGTCGAAGCGCACCTTGCTGGTTTCCAGCGCCAGCGCCACGGTAAAGGGCTTCATCACCGACCCCGGTTCGTAAGTGTCGGTCAGCGCCCTGGTGCGCAACTGCGCGCCTTTCAGGTGCTCCCGGTTGTTCGGGTTGTAACTGGGCCAGTTGGCCAGCGCCAGGATTTCGCCGCTGCGGACGTCGGCCACCACCACGCCGCCGGCCTTGGCCTTGAAACCCTCGATCGCCTGCTTGAGCTGGCTGTAGGCGATGTACTGGATCTTCGAGTCGAGCGCCAGATGGATGTCCTTGCCGTCGCGCGGCAAACGGATCGACTCCACGTCCTCGACGATCTGCCCGCGCAGATCCTTGATGACCGAACGGCTGCCGGGACGGCCGAGAAGCTGCTCCTGGAACGCCAGTTCGACGCCTTCCTGCCCCTTGCCGTCGATGTCGGTGAAACCCACGACGTGCGCGGTCGTCTCGCTGGCCGGGTAGTAGCGGCGGTATTCGCGGTCCTGGCCGATGCCGGGAAGTTTCAGCGCCGCCACCTTGTCGGCGGTTTCCGGCGGCAACTGGCGCTTCAGATAGACGAGGGGCTTGTCGCTGGCCAGCCGGCGCTCCAGTTCCTTGTCGTCCATTTCGAGCAGTCCGGCCAACTGGCGCACCTGTTCGGCGCTCAACAGGGCCTTGGCCGGCGGTTTGGCCGGCGGCTTGACCAGGGTTTCGAGCGGGGCGTTGGCCGGAATCGCCCAGATCGACTTCATCGGGGTCGACACGGCCAGCACGTCCCCGTTGCGGTCGGAAATCCGGCCGCGCAGGGCGGAAATCTCGAGGTCCTGGCGATAGCGCGATTCGCCCTTTTTCTGCAAAAAGTCGTCGTTCAACACTTGCAGATAGAACGAACGCCCGATCAGCACGGCAAAGGAGAGCAGGATCAGCAAGGCCATCAAGCGCGAGCGCCAGGCCGGCAGACGCAATTCGAGCACCGGGCTCTCGGTGAATTTGTGCGCGCGCGCGCCGCTGAAATTCATCATCTGCCTCCGGCCGTGGCGGTGATGATCCTGTCCGCTTCCGGCATGCGCATTTTCAATTCCTCGCGCGCGGTCTTTTCGATGCGCGGCAGGTCCGCCCAGGTCTTCAACTCCAGTTGCAACTGGCCGAACTCGACATCGAGCTGGCGGGCGTGTTCCTGCTCGGCCTCCATCGCCTGGAACAGTTTGCGCGCCTTGTGCTGCGAGGTGACCACGCTCAGCGCGCAAGCGAGCATGGCCAGCAGCAGCGCGATGTTGATGAAGCGGGCCATTTTATGTCCTCTCCCGTTCCGCGCCGCCGGCGAGCCGTTCGGCGACGCGCATCACGGCGCTGCGCGCGCGCGGATTGGCCGCCACTTCCCGGAGGCTCGCCTTCATCGGCTTACCGATCGGGCGCAAGCGCGGGGGCGGCAGTTCGGCGGAACGCAAGGGCAGCCGTTTCGGCGAGAAGTCGCTCGACTGCTCGCGCATGAAGCGCTTGACGAGGCGATCTTCGAGCGAATGAAAACTGATGACCACCAGCCGCCCGCCCGTCTTCAGCGCGTCCAGGGTCCGCGGCAGTGCTAACGCGAGTTGATCGAGTTCTTGATTGACATGAATCCGTAAAGCTTGAAAGGTACGCGTCGCCGCATCCTGCCCGGGCTCACGGGTGCGCACGGCTTCGCGTACGAGCGCGGCGAGCTGTTGTGTGGTTGCAAGAGGCCGCTCGCTCCGAGCAGCCACAATCTTCTTTGCAATCTGGAAAGCAAACCGTTCTTCGCCATGATTTCTGATTACCTCCGTAAGTTTCTGTACGTCCGCCGTCGCCAGGAACGACGAGGCGGTCTCTCCCTGCGTGGGATCCATGCGCATGTCCAGCGGCGCGTCGAAGCGGAAACTGAACCCGCGCGCGCCCTCGTCGATCTGCGGCGACGACACGCCGAGGTCCAGCAGCACGCCGTCGACGGCCGCCAGACCGGATTCCCGCAACGCCGCCGCCAGCTCGGCAAACGGTCGATGCAGCGCCGCGAACCGCCGGTCGTCGATCCGCCGCGCTTCGGCAATGGCCTGCGGATCCCGGTCGAGCGCCAGCAGGCGCCCGTCCGGCCCCAAACGCTCCAGGATCGCCCGCGAATGGCCGCCGCGCCCGAAAGTGGCGTCGAGATACACCCCCTCGGGCCGGATCGAGAGGGCGTCGATGGCCTCTTCCAGCATCACCGGAAGATGCGTTCCGCGCGCGGGTTCCCGCTCGGCGGGCCGCGCCTGGGCCAGCACCGCGCTCATGCGCCGCCCCAGAAATCTTCATCGGGCGCCGCGGCTTTTTCCGCCTGCCGGTTCCAGGCCGATTCGCTCCAGATTTGCAAGTGGTTGCCCATGCCCATCACCCAGCCGCCTTTTTCCAGTTGCGCGTGCTGGCGCAATTGCGGCTTGATCAGAATGCGTTCGGACAGGTCCGCCGGGGCGATGAGTTGGCGCAGGCCCAGCATCAGGCGTTTCTTGGGCGCGCGCCGGTCGTCGAAATCGTCGATTTTCAGGAGTTTCTCGCACAGGGGCGCCCAGGCGCCCGCCGGATACAACACCAGACAGCCGTGAGGATGCGCGGTCAGCACCAAGGGTTCGCCCGCGGCCGCGGCAACGAGATCCTCCCGGTAATACACCGGAATGGCGACTCGCCCCTTGGCGTCGAGCGTTAACGATTCTGATCCGAACATCCCTTTACTTCTCCGAACATCCCTATACTTCTCGAAAATACACTATGATGCACTCTAAAGCACTAAAATGCCTTAGTCAAGGAAAAAAAGCAAAACTTTCGCAATCAGTACAAGGACTTAGCCTCGCTTTCCAATTTTGGGCAACGCCGAATAAAGTCATTAAAAATCAATGCGGAAGAAGATAAATTGAAAGTAATTTGTCAAGATTTTTGACGATGCGCCCATCTCCCTGCCTGTTGCGCGGCAGACAAAAAACACGAAAATCCCCTTGGCTTCCCGTCCGCGCGTCCACACCGCCCGCGCCGGAAAAAAGTCCGCCCATCCCCGGTCAGCGCCAATAAAAGCGGCGGCAGGACAAATATCCTGCCGCCGCTTTTGCCACCGCTCCTGGCCGCCCCGCCTGATACCAGGTTGCGCTCAATAGGCCGTTGATATGTAAGTCCGACGTATCGGGATTGCGGTCATTTTTGTATAGTCCCACGAAGCGGGCGAGACGCCCGCGCTCCCGGTCCGGATGATCGAAGGCAGAGGGCAACCAGTTACCGGCGCTACGCGCCGCAATACTACTGTCTTCGGTCTTCTGTCCTCCGGACAGGAGCGCGGGCGTCCCGCCCGCAATGCGAGCCGTAGGCTCGCTGTACCGCCGTCATTTTTGGCGTATCACGATGGTTTTGCGGCAACTTGGTATGAGTTTCAGGGAGGCGCCGGAAAGCTCATTTTCCGGCGATCGGCTCGTCGATGCGCTTCAGGAAGCCGGCTGGGCCGGCTGCCTTCGGCGAAATGAAATCACTCCGGCTTGATGCCGGAACGCTCGATCACCGCGGCCCATGCCGCCGTCTCGTTCCCGATCAGCTCGCCGAAGCGTTCGGGCGCGCCGCCCGCGACTTCCGCCCCGCCGGCCAGCAATTTCTGTTTGACCTCGGGCATTTGCAAAATCTGGTCGATGGCCTTGTTCAATCGTTGCACGACTTCCTTTGGCGTGCCGGCCGGCGCCAGGAAACCGTTCCACGTCGTCGCGTCGAAGCCGGGGTATCCCTCCTCCGCGATCGTCGGCAGATCCGGCAGCGCCGCCGAACGCTTGGCGTTCGATACCGCCAGCAGCTTGACCTTGCCGTCGCGCAGCAACGGCTGCACGTTGGACAAGGCGGCGAACAACACCTGCACGTCGCCGCGCCCCAGGGCCAGCGACGCCGCCGGCCCACCGGTATACGGAATATGCAGCATGGAAACGCCGCTCTTTATCTTGAGCAATTCCATGGCCAGATGCGACAACGATCCGTTGCCGACCGAGGCATAGTCGATCTTGCCCGGCCGGCTCCTGGCCAGATCCACCAGTTCCTTGACCGAACCGACCTTGAGATCGGTGCGCGCGGCCAGCACGTTGGGCTGAGTCACGGCCAGGATGACCGGCGTGAGATCGCGCCGCGGATCGTACGGCAGCCTGGGAAACAAGGCCGGCGCCACGGTGACCGGGCCGTTGTAGCCGAGCAGGAAGGTATGCCCGTCGCGCGCCTTGACCACGGCGTCCGCGC
>JAISNE010000180.1 GCA_031276375.1 Accumulibacter sp. | reverse complement strand
ATGGGGTATCGGCCTTCGCACCGTCTCGAAGGGCGGGGTTTCAAACCGGAGTTGGTTTTACGATGATTCCCGAACTCGGTCATTTCGCGCTCATTGCCGCGCTGTGCGTGGCGCTCGTGCAAGGGGTCCTGCCGCTGCTGGGCGCGGCGCGGCGGCAGGGGGGCTGGATCGCTCTGGCGCGGCCGGCGGCCGGGGCGTTGAATCTTTTGCTGCTGACTGCTTTCGGCTGTCTGACGGCGGCTTTCGTGCAAAATGACTTTTCGGTGCTCTACGTTGCCTTGCACTCGAACACGCAACTGCCGCTGCCTTACCGCGTCGCCGCGGTGTGGGGCGGGCATGAAGGTTCGCTGCTGCTCTGGGCGGTGCTGCTCGGGCTGTGGACGCTGGCCGTCGCCGTGTTTTCGAAGGCGCTGCCGGAAACCCTGGCGGCCCGGGTGATCGCCGTGCTCGGGCTGGTCGGCGCGGGTTTTTTGCTGTTCATCCTGCTCACCTCGAACCCGTTCGAGCGTCTGCTGCCCGGCGCGGAGGAAGGGCGCGATCTCAACCCGCTGTTGCAGGATCCGGGCCTCATCCTCCATCCGCCGATGCTGTACATGGGTTACGTCGGCTTTTCGGTGGCCTTCGCCTTCGCCGTCGCCGCGCTGATCGAAGGGCGCCTCGACACCGCCTGGGCGCGCTGGTCGCGGCCGTGGACCATCGCCGCTTGGGTCTTCCTCACCGTGGGCATCGCGCTCGGCTCCGGCTGGGCCTATTACGAACTGGGCTGGGGCGGCTGGTGGTTCTGGGATCCGGTGGAGAACGCTTCGTTCATGCCCTGGCTGGCCGGCACCGCGCTGATCCACTCGCTGGCCGTCGCCGAGAAGCGCGGCAGTTTCAAGAACTGGACGGCGCTGCTGGCCATTTCGGCCTTTTCGCTGTCGCTGCTCGGCACCTTCCTGGTGCGTTCCGGCGTGCTCACCTCGGTGCACGCTTTCGCCACCGACCCGCGCCGCGGCGTTTTCATCCTGGCCTTTCTGGTGGCCGTCTGCGGCGGCTCGCTCGCGCTCTTCGCCTGGCGCGCGCCGAGCATCGGTCCGGGCGGGCGCTTCGGCCTCGTTTCGCGCGAGTCCTTGCTGCTCACCAACAACGTGCTGCTCGCCGTCGCCTGCGCCTCGGTGCTGCTCGGCACCTTGTATCCGCTTTTGATCGACGCGCTCGGCCTCGGCAAGCTGTCGGTCGGAACGCCGTACTTCGACACGGTTTTCGCGCCGCTGATGATGCCGGTATTGTTTCTCATCGGTGTCGGGCCGTTCGCGCGCTGGAAGCGGGACAGCGCCTCCAGGCTCGCGCGCCGGCCCGGCCGGATTCTGCCGTGCGCCGCCGCGATCGGCGCCGCCGCGCCGTTCCTGTTCGGCGAGTGGAAGCCGTGGGTCGCCCTGAGCCTGTCGCTCGCCGCGTGGATCGTCCTCGCCGGCGCGCTCGATCTCGTCGCGCGCGCGCGGGCAAAGCGCGGCGTCCGCTCTTTCCCCCTCCCCGCCGCCGGCGCGCTGCCGGCCGGCTTCCTGGGCATGCATCTCGCCCATTTCGGCGTGGCCGTTTTCCTTGCCGGCGTCGCCGTGGTCAACGGCTACCAGCAAGGGAAGGACGTCAAGATGGCGCCCGGCGACACGGCGAGCCTGGCCGCCTATACCTTCCGCTTCCACGGCGTCCGTCCGGAAAAGGGGGCCAACTACACGGCGCTGGTCGGCGATCTCGAACTGCTCCGCGACGGACGCGACGAAGGCCGGTTGCGGCCGGAAAAGCGTTTTTACCCCGCCTCGAAAATGCCGATGACCGAGGCGGCGATCGACGCCGGTTTTCTGCGCGACATTTACGTCTCGCTGGGCGAGCCGGCCGACCCGGCCCGGCCCGCGGGCGCCTGGCTCGTGCGTCTCTATTTCAAGCCCTGCATCGGCTGGATCTGGGGCGGCTGCGCGCTGATGGCGCTCGGCGGCTTGCTGGCCATCGGCGACCGGCGGTACCGGCGACAAAGGACGGATGACAGAGGACCGTCAGTCAAGGGGAGTTTGTCGAGATGAACCGTTTCCTCTGGCCGTTGATCGGTTTCGCCGTTCTCGCCGCGCTGCTCGGCGCGGGGCTTCGGCTCGACCCGCGCGAGCTGCCGTCGCCGCTGGTCGGCAAGCCGGCGCCCCGGTTCGCGCTGCCGAGACTCGACGCGCCCGAGCGGAGCTTTTCGCCCGCGGACATGCTGGGCCGGGTGTGGCTGCTCAACGTCTGGGCCACCTGGTGCGTTTCCTGCCACCAGGAACATCCGATGCTGGTCGAGATGGCCAAAAACAAGGCCGTGACGCTGGTGGGACTCAACTACAAGGAGGTGCGCGGCGACGCCGCGTTCGACATGGACAGGATTTCCGCCGAGGCCGAAAAAAGCCTGGCGGCGCAGCGCGCCGGCGCCTGGCTCGAACGCCGCGGCAACCCGTATGCGCTGTCGGTGCTCGATCTCGACGGGCGCGCCGGGATCGATTACGGCGTGTATGGCGTGCCGGAAACTTATGTCATCGACAAGGCCGGCGTGATCCGCCTCAAGCACATCGGCCCGATCACCCCCGAGGTGTTTTCCGGCAAAATCCTGCCGCTCGTCGTGGAGTTGTCGAAATGATCCTGGAAACCGCGGTTGGACGCGAAAAGAGAGAAACTTTGCCATCCGCTGGCTTCCGTCGAAAAAACGAGTGGCCAACGGCGGTTTCCAGGATGATCCTGGCGCCATCCTTCCCCCCGAAAGCGGGGAAGCGCCGGGGAATCTCTCTTGCCGGCCTGGCCCTTTGCTGTTTCCTCCGCGTCCTCGCGCCCGGCCCGGCGCTGGCCGGGGAAGCCGCGCCAGCCGCGCGGGACGAGGCGCTGGAGAAGCGTTTCGACGCCATCGTCGCCGAA
>JAISNE010000160.1 GCA_031276375.1 Accumulibacter sp. | reverse complement strand
CGGGCGGGCGAACTCCTGCGGCGCTTGCTGCAAAGCGGGCGTCTGGCCCTGTCCAGCGATCTTTCGCTGCTGCTTTGCGGCGAGCCGAGGCCGGGCTGTCTGGGGTGGAGAATCGACGCGCAAGGCTGCCAGCGCCCCTGCTTCAGGGCGCTTTCGGAATCCTGCCTGGCCGTGCCGCTGCTTCCCCCCTGGTATGTCGATCTCGATCGAGGGCTGGCCGGGCCGCTCGATGTTCCGGGCGATCCCGAGCTTATCGCCCGGCTGTTTTCCCTGCCGCCGCTGCCGGATGAACGGGCCGCGCTGGTGGCCGAGATGCTGCTTGAACTGGCGCCGGATCTGCCGCCTCCGGCCATCGATGCCCAGGCTTCGCTGCGCCGCGTCGTGGCCGAGCCGTGTCCGGTGCTGCGTCTGGAAACGCTGGCGACAAACGGCCACGCGGCCTGGCGCGGCTACCCCGAAACGGCGGAAACCGTCGGGTTCGACGTGGCCTTGCCGAGCTTCCGCTACGGCGATGCCGAAGTCGGGATCGGGGATGGGGACGGAGATGGAGGCGGGGATGGGCGGCAGGTCTTCGTCACGCTCGACGACGGCGAGACGGTGCGCGTCGTGCGCCGGCCCGACCTGGAAAAGGCGTTCGTCGAAGCACTGGCCGGCGCCGGTTTGCAGCGCGTTCCAGACGCCATGCTGCGCACCGCCGGTCACTCGCCGGAGGCGCCGTACGCGCTGGCGGACGAAGCGAGCTGGCCGGACTTCATGCGTAACGGACGTCATGCGCTGCGCGCGGCGGGATGGACGATCGAATTCGACGAAGGATTCCGGCATAACGCCTTGCGGGTCGAGTCCTGGGAAGCGGAACTGGTCAGTTCCGAAAACGGCTGGTTCGATCTCGACATGGGCATCGTGGTCGAAGGGGAACGGCTGCCGCTGGCGCCGCTGCTGGCGTCCCTGTTCCAACGGGACGCGCGCTGGCTGGAAACGGCCGAATTGCTGAAGATTCCCGACGCCGAACCGATCGAGCTGCGCACGCCGGCCAACAAGCGGCTGCACGTGCCGGCGGAACGGTTGAAGCCGCTGGCGGCGACGCTCATCGACTTGTTCGATGGCTTCGACGGCGGCTATCGGCTGCGCATTTCACGCTTCGACGCGCCGCGCCTGAAAGCCCTGCACGACACCCGCCGCTGGCAGTTCCGCGGGCAGCAAGAAATCATGACGCTGGCCAGCCGCCTGCTGGCCGCGCGGGGCGTGCGCCCGGTCGCGCCGCCGCGGGGACTCGGACTGGAATTGCGCGAATACCAGAAGGAAGGCCTGGCCTGGTTGCAGTTCCTGCGCGAGCACGCGCTTTCCGGCATCCTGGCCGACGACATGGGGCTTGGCAAGACCGCGCAGGCGCTGGCGCACCTTTTGCTGGAGAAGGAAGCGGGACGGCTCGACCGCCCCGCGCTCATCGTGCTGCCGACTTCCCTGGTCTTCAACTGGATCAACGAAGCGGCGCGTTTCGCCCCGGACTTGTCGCTGCTCGCGCTGCAAGGCGGGGACCGGAAGCTCCGTTTCGACGAGATTCCGCGCCGCGACGTGGTGCTCACCACGTATCCGCTGCTCTGGCGCGACGCCGCCGAACTGACCCGTTTCAAATATCACATGCTCATTCTCGACGAAGCGCAGACGGTGAAAAACTCGCGCAGCCAAGGCGCCGAAGTGGTGCGCCGGATCGACGCGCGGCATCGTCTGTGCCTGACCGGAACGCCGCTCGAAAATCATCTGGGCGAGTTGTGGAGCCAGTTCGATTTCCTGCTGCCGGGCTTCCTCGGCAAGGCCAGCACCTTTGCCAGATACTGGCGCGCGCCGATCGAAAAACAGGGCGACACCGCGCGCCGCGATCTCCTGGCGCAGCGCATCCGCCCGTTCATCCTGCGCCGGCGCAAGGAGGAGGTGGCGCCGGAGCTGCCGCCCAAGACGATCATCCTGCGCCGGGTCGAGCTGAGCGGCGGCCAGCGCGATCTGTACGAGGCGGTGCGCGCCTCGATGGATGTGCTGGTGCGCGGGGAAATCGCCAGCAAGGGTTTCGGGCGCAGCCAGATCGTCATCCTCGACGCCTTGCTCAAGCTGCGCCAGGTTTGCTGCGATCCCCGGCTGGTCAAGGCGCCGGCCGCGCAGAAAGTCCAGGAGCGCGCCAAGCTCGAACTGCTGATGACGATGCTGCCGGAACTCGTCGACGAAGGACGGAGGATTCTCGTCTTTTCCCAGTTTACCGCCATGCTCGCGCTGGTCGAGCAGGAAGTGCGGCGCGCCGGAATCGACTACGCCGTGCTGACCGGGGAAACCACCGACCGGGAAAATCCGGTGCGCCGCTTCCAGTCCGGCGAGGCGCCGGTGTTCCTGGTCAGCCTGAAGGCGGGCGGCGTCGGACTCAACCTCACTTCCGCCGATACGGTCATCCATTACGATCCGTGGTGGAACCCGGCGATGGAAAACCAGGCGACCGACCGCGCGCACCGCATCGGCCAGGACAAACCCGTGTTCGTGTACAAGCTGATCGTCGCCGGCAGCATCGAAGAGAAAATTCTCGCCTTGCAGGAACGCAAGGCGGACCTCGCCGACGGAATACTATCGGCGGACAGCAAGGCCGCGCTCAAGTTCGGCGAGGACGACATCGCCGCGCTGTTCGCCCCGCTGCCGCCCTGACAGGGTGGTGTTTGACCGCGCCATCGGGCTTGGGAGACAATCACCCGCTTCGCGTTTCATTCCGCCCGCGCGGCCCGCGGCTCGCGGTTCGTTGCCGCCCGCCCGCCGATGCCGCCGTTTCAAATCTTTGCCAGACAGGATGGAGAAAATGAGCAAAACCCCCGCGCCGCTCGATGCCGACCCTTACTACGAGGGAGTCCCCAGGTACATGATCGACGTGTATGACTGGGCCTACGTCGATCCGAAATGGGTACGCGCGCTCGATCACAACTGGGTGGTCGCCGTCCTTTTGTTCCTCAACGACCAGCGCCTGATCCGCGCCTATCTGAACGAAATCGGGGAAGGCGCGCGCGTCTGGCAGGTCGCCCATGTCTACGGAGATCTGGTCAGGCGCGCGGCGCAGAAGGTCGGCCCCGCCGGCGTTTTTCACGTGACCGACATCACGCCCGTGCAAATCGAGCACGCCACCCGCAAACTCGCCGGCATGGCCTGGACCAGGGTCATCCGCGCCGACGCCGCCAGCTTTGCCGTCGAGGAGTCATACGACCTGATTTGCAGCTTTTTCCTCTTGCATGAGGTACCGGAAGAGAAGAAGCACGAAATCGTCGATAACATGCTGGCGAAATTACCCAGGGGAAGCAAGGCGGTGTTCGTCGATTACCACAATCCGGCCTGGTGGCAGCCGATCCGCTACATCCTCAAGGTCGTCAACCACTACCTCGAACCGTTCGCCGAAACGATGTGGAAAAACGAAATCCAGCACTATGCGCGCGAGGCCGACCGGTTTACCTGGCGCAAGAGAACATTCTTCGGCGGCGTTTACCAGTGCGTGGTCGTCGAGCACAAGCCGTGATGTCCGCCGTGTTTTCCGGGGAACAATGGCGTGCCGATGGAAGCTGTTTTCATGCATGAACGGGATTTCTCCGTTATTCCAACCTCCGTTATTCCAACCCCATTACCGGCCCGTGGGCGAGGGCCGTGTTTCCCTTCCTTGAAATACCGAAAACATAATTTCGGCGGATCGACCATGAACCAGACGCGCCGGAGCCGGACCAACGCGGGAGAAGCGGATGTTCACCGCGGATAACCCGCGGTTCTTCCGGCCATTGACGCTCAAGAAGCGCAGGCTCATTGCCGCTTGCATCCGCGCCTTCCACGAGCGTCTCTACGGATCGCACGCCGACTATCGTTCGATTCTTGGACGTGAGGAATTGCGGGATCTGTTCGTGCAAACGCTCCAGGACAGCGATGCCGGTGGAGAGGACGGCGATGAAACCATCGAGGAAGGATTCGCGCCGGGCGATCTTGCCGACGAACAGAAGATGGCGAGCGCGTTCATCCGGCAATTGCTCGCCGATGGCTGGCTGGAGACGGCGGAAGATCGCGTTCGCCTGGTCACCGCCTATCGTTTCACCCGCGCCGGCAAGATCTTCGCGCAGGCGCTTGCCCAGGCCGAGCGTCCGCGCGAACGCACCCGCCAGCGCAACATGCGCTCGTGCAAGAATGCCCTGGCCGCCTTCATCGACCGCCGGGATGTGGAGGATCTGCTGGACGCCCACGAGTACGCGCACCGGGTCATCTCCGATCTCTCCGAGGATATTGAACTATTCCATGAACTGGCGCGCAATATCCTTGCGGATGCGTATGCCCAGGGAAACTGGGATGATTTCCTCGATGTGATCGGGCGTTTCCAGAACGATTTTTCGCCCCGGCTGGTTTATGACAGCGCCGAACGCCACCGCCTGGATATCGCCGCATTGACCGTTCGACTTGGCGAACTGACGGATGTTGAAGTCCAGGCTGTCGACGCGGAACTGGCGCGGCACGCGCCCTGGGCCGTTCAGGCGGCGGGTCATGGCGGCGCGCTCGGCTGGCTCCTGGAGCGCATCGAGGAGATGGTGGCGGCGGCCTGCCAGAGCAAGCAGCCGGAATTGTTCCGGGCCATGGAGAGCTACATCCGTCGCCATGTCATGCTGCTCTCCCAAAGCCTGTTCATGGATGCCAACAGCGGCAGCGCGGCGCTTTCCCGCCTGATCCGAAAGATCGGCGAAATGCCGCCAACCATCCAGGAAGCATGGCTGGCGGACAAGGCCGTCGCCATTGCTCCGGTGGCGGTGGCGCTCTACGACCCCGCCACGCTCCGGCTGAAAACCGCGGCCGAGCGCGTTCACGCGCAAACGGTGAGCATCGTCCCGGAAATCACCCGCGAAGAGCGCCTGCGGCAGTTCCTGCGCGACGCCGAGGAGCGCGCGTTTTCCCTGTCCTGGCAAGAAATCGTCGATTATCTCCTTGGCCGCATGCGGGGCAATGGGCAGCTTCGTCTCTCCGAGCTTCCGGTTGACGACGCGCTCCAGGCGCTCTCCTTGCTGCGCGCGGTCGAGGCGGCGCGGGCTTCCGATGAACTGGAAGTCGAGCGCCGCGAAAGCGAGCCGCTGGAGAACGCCATTCTGTCGGGCACCGACTACACGATCCGGAGGCGGCATGTCGGATGAGCCGACGATCCGCCAGCGCGTCGAGACCGCCCTGAAGGCTGGCGGCGTGGAAGCCGGAGCCTTCCGGCAGATCGTCGGGCGTCTCCTGGGACTTTCCATCCTGCACCGGGAGGACAGCGCCATCGAGCGACAACTCTACGATGACGCGGTGCGCATCGAAGGATTGCTCATGGAATATTTCGAGGTCGCGGGATTCCGCCTGTTCCATGAAGCGAACCAGGGCTATTTTCGTCTCTACCCGCCGGGCGCGCGCGCCCCCGGCCTGCCGGACGAAGACGACGCCAACGTGGTGGACGCGGTGCGGGCGCGCCTGTCCGTCGATTTCATCGCCTGTTGCCTCGCCCTGCGCCTGCTGTACAGCGAAGACCTGTTGCGCGGTTCGATCAACGAGCGCAACGAGGCGCTGATCCCGGTGGAACGCCTCAATACCACGCTGGTCGCGCACATGCGTCGTTCGCTCCCGGCCCGTACCGCGCGGGAAAAACTCTTTGCCGAGCTGAAACGGGCGAAGCTGATCGACTACCGTCCCAATCCCCAGACGGAGGATGCCGACGCCCTCATTGCCATTCGCGGCACGATCCTCCAGTTCGTCGCCGATTCCGCCGTGGAATCCCTGCTCTCCGAGGCGCGGGCGGCAGACGAGGGAAACGGGGCGGCGTCGCCGGAGACCGGCAATGAAACTTGAGAAGCTGATCCTCGTCAATTGGGGATTCGTGGTTTCGCGCGAGTATTCGTTTGGCGATCTCACGCTGCTTTCCGGCCCGACCGGCGTGGGCAAGTCGTCGTTCCAGGACGCGATCCAACTGGTGATGACCGGCGCGAAGCAGCGCATCAACATCTTCAACTCCGCCCAGGACGAAGCCGGGTCCGGGCGCGGCGGCGGCAAGAAGAAGCGCGATCTGGCGACCTACGCCCTTGGCATGCGCGACAACCTGTGCGCCCGGCCTGGCGGTTCGCATACCTACGTGGCGGCCATCTTCGCGCCGGAAGCCGGTGAAACGGCGGATGCCTTCACCGCGGTGGCGGCGGCGGAGGCGCGGCTTTCGGGAAACCGGGAGCAAGGGCGCAACGCCGAACTCCTGCGCAAGCTCTATTTCATCGTGCCGGGCGCTCGGCTCGCGGAGGACGATTTCATCGTTTCCCGGCAGAGCGGCGCGATCGAGGCCGTGGCGGTAAACGAGATCCAGGCGCGATTGCGCCAACGCCATCCCAAGGTATGGTCTTTCGAGAGCAGCATTGAGGATTACCTCTGCAAACTCTACGCGCAGTTTCGCGGCGGCGGCAACATTCAGGTCAATGCCCGCGAGGCGGAGAGCGCCGCCCGCGCCTTCGTGCAATCCATCGCCCGAAAGACCGTCGGCTCGGTCGATGAACTGATCCGCGAACAAGTGTTGGCGGAACCCGATTTCTCCGAACAAATCGGCAATATCGCCTCGCTGATGCAAAACGTGCAGCGGCTGCGCAGGATCGCCGCCGACTTGCAGGATTCCCGGCGGCGGCTTACCGCGCTCAAGGAACACGCCGACGCCTTCCTCAACGCGTTCGAGGAGGCGCTGGCAGCGGAACTGGGCGAGGCGCTGCGCCGCGCGCGCGACATGAAACAAGAGATCGAACGGCAAGAGGCGGCAAAGCGGCAGGCCGAACTCGAAGCCGAACGGCAATGGGCCTTGTCCAGACGGCACGAAATGGCGCAGGAACGGGCGACCCGGTGGTTCACCACGGCCCAGGGCCGTCTCAACGGCAACCCGGTGGCGCGGGAGCGTAAACGGATCGGGGACGAGATCGGGCGAACCCAGAAAGAACGTTCCGAATTCGCCGTTGCGCTTCTCGGCGTCGTGGAGCAGTTGCGCGTCACGCTGGGGGAACTGGCGGCGCTCTCCGATGTGCCCAATCGGGAGGCGTCGGCCTACAAAACGGCGCTTGACCGGTTGCTGATCGAGCTTGACCGGATCGGCATCGCGGCGGCCAGGGAGGCGATCGAGCCGCTGGCCGCGCAGCTCGTTGCGGGCGTGATCGATCTCGCCGGCCTGCCGCGCGATCGTCTTGCCGCGTTGGACAAGGCGCTGGCGCCCTGCATGGAAAGGCTCCACGGCGCCAATGGACTGTACCCCCTGGTCACGCGGGAAAAGGGACGGCTGGAAGACCGGGCGGCGGACCTGCGCGCAGAAGTCGAGGAGATGGACAAGCGACGGCAGGGCCTGGAAGAGGGACGAATGGATCTGCCAAGACCGGTGGAAATCGCGTTTCGCCACCTGGAATCCCAATATCCCGGCGCGCGGCCCCGCGTGCTGTGCAATCTGGTGCAACCCCGCGA
>JAISNE010000153.1 GCA_031276375.1 Accumulibacter sp. | reverse complement strand
TTGATGACGAGTTCGCCGTTCTCGAACTTCGCCAGACGCGAAAAATCGTACTTGGCCGGGTCGCCGTAGGGCGCCATGCCCATGACCTTGAATTCGCCATCGAGCATGTCGAAGCCCAGATATTCGGTGAGCGCGCCGTAGAGACCGCCCAGCGAATCCGGGTCAAAGAATTCCTTGATCTTGTGAATCCTGCCGTTTTCGCCCCAGCCGAAGAAGGTGGTCGCGTATTCGCCCTTGCCGTCGATGCCGCGGCTCGCGGTCATTTCGGTAAACCCGGAGCACAGGTAGGCGCTGGCGGCGTGCGCGAGGTGATGCTCGACGGGTTCTATCCTGACTTTTTTCAGGTCGAAACCCAGTTGGATCAGACACCACTCGATGCGCTTCCGATAGCGACGATAGCGGCGGTTGCCCGTGAAAATGGCGTCCAGCGCCCGATCCGGCGCGTAGGCGTAACGGCGGGCGTAATGCCAGCGCGCCGGGCCAAAAAGGCTGACTGGCGCGAAGGGAATGGCGACCACATCGACCTCGGCGGGTTTGACCCCCGCGAATTCCAGGCAGAATCTGGCCGATTCGTAAGGCATCCGGTTTTTCGCGTGCTTGTCGCGGATGAAACGCTCTTCCTCGGCGGCGGCGACGAGTCTGCCGTCGATGTAGAGGGCGGCGGACGGGTCGTGGCCGACGGCGCCGGAAAGACCGAGTAGGGTCAGTGCCAAATCTGCTTCTCTTTCATGTCGTTGCGGGATCGGAGCGGGGAAGTTTTCTTCCGCCGGGCAGGCTGTCCAGTATACCTTCCCGTCCGTCTTTGCGCCTTCGCGCCTTCGTGTATTCCGGGCGTTTCCTTCCTCCGCGAAATCTTGCAGAATGTCAGCCCTTGCAAATTCTGCCCGTCTGGCTGTCGTCCGCGTGAAAGACTTCATCAACGAACACTGGCGCCCGGTTCTCGCCTTCAACGGGCTGGACGATTTCGACGCGCTGTGGAAGCTCGACAACGAATGGGTTGAAGCGCCGAACCGGTGCCGCGGCGGATGGAGCGGCGCGGCGCGCTGCGAGCTGTCCCTGCCGGGAGGAGGAACGGCGGCGATCTTCCTCAAGCGCCAGGAAAACCACACGACACGCTCGTTGCATCATCCATTGCGCGGCGTGCCGACGTTCCTGCGCGAATTCAAGTGGATCATGGCCTACCGCGATGACGCGATTTCCACGCTGGAGCCGGTCTATTTTGGCATGCGCGAGCGCGACGGGAACCAGCGCGCCATCCTGGCGACCGAGGAACTGACCGGTTTCGTTTCCCTGGAAGAGCGTGAACTGCGCTGGCGGCGCGAGGGCGTCCCGCCGCGCGGCCAGCGTTTGCCCGTTCTCCAGGCGGTTGCCGGGTTGCTGCGCAAGATGCATGTTCATGGCATCCGGCACGGCTGCTTTTTCCCCAAGCATGTCTTCATCCGCGACAACGCCGACGGTTCGGTCGAAGCGCGCGTGATCGACCTGGAAAAATCGTGCCGGCGTCCGCGCCCGATGTGCGCCCTGCGCGACCTGTATTCGCTGGCCCACTATGTTTCGTCCGTCTGGAGCCGCACCGACCGGCTCAGATTCCTTGATCTCTACCTGGACATTTCGCGCCTCGATGCCCGCGCCAAATGGCTGTGGCGCGGCGTCGCCGCCCGCTCCGCGCGCAAGAACGCGGAGCGCGCCAGACGCTAATACAGCCTCGTTTCGCCGTCCGGCCGGGTCTTGAAGCGCCGGTGAACCCAGTAATACTGCTCGGGCATGGCGCGCACGGCGGCCTCGATCCAGGCGTTCATCCGCGCCGTGTCGGCAGTCGCGTCGGCGGTCGGGAAATTTTCCCACGCGTCGCCGATTTCGGTGATGTAGCCTTGTCCGCCGGGAAGCACGCGCGTCACGCAGGTCAGCACGACCGCGCCGGCGACGCGCGCCAAACGCGAGAGACCGTCGGTCGTCGCCGCCGGCACCCCGAAGAAAGGCACGAAGACCGCCTCGCGGCGGCGGGTGTTGATATCCGGCAGGTAATAGAAAGGGCGGCCCGACTTCATGGCCTTGACCGTCGCGCGGATCCCGTCCTGCCGGGTCAGCAGCAACTGGTCGCCGAAACGGCGGCGGCCATCGAGCAGCAAGCGGTCGAACACCGGGTTGGCCTGCTCGGCGTACATGCTGAGCGAGTCGAAACGCATCGCCACGGCGACGCCGCCGGCATCGAGTCCCACGAAATGCGGCGCGAGCAGGATGACCGGCTTGCCGGCATCGAGCGCGGCGCGGAGTTTTTCCGCGCCGGTCATGCGGATCATCCGTTCCAGGCGTTCGCGGCGGCCCCACCAGAGCAGGCTGCGTTCGAGAATCGAGCGGCCCAGCATCCGGAAATGATCCTTGGCGAGTTTCTCCCGCTCGGCGGCGGTGAGTTCGGGAAAGCACAGATCGAGATTGATCTTCGCCACGCTCCGGCGTCGGCGGCCCAAAAGATAGAGCAGCCGGCCGAAGGCATTCCCGATGGCGGCAAGCGCCGGCAGCGGCAGAAAATGCAACAGCCAGAACAGAGCGGCGGCGAGTTGGCTCGGGAAGTTGCGCGGCATCGGGCGGACGGCGGAGAGAATCGGTGGCGGACGGGCGGCATTGTAGTGCCGAATCGCCGAAAGCGTCGCGTATTTACCGGCCGCTTGCGCGTATATAATCCCGAAAACCGCGCTTGGCGACTCGTCTTTGACTGGAACGACCTGATGGCAGAGTTTCCTTCTTTTTCATCCGTGCCCACCCATCGGGTAAAACCGTGATGCGCTCCTGTGCGCCGCCCTGGAGCGCGCTCTCCCATCCCGTCCTTGCGAGCGTCCCTCCCCGCCTCGCCATTGCGAGCGCAGCGAAGCGATCCAGAAGGGCCTCGCGGACGGCAAGGCGGCATGGATTGCCACGGGGCTGCGCCCCTCGCAATGACGGGGGTTTGGGCCGCCTCGCGATACGGCTACGGTCAGTTCCGTGCTTGCGACCACGTCCCTGCCTCGTCATTGCAAGCGTGCCCCATCCCGTCATTGCGAGCACTCCTC
>JAISNE010000028.1 GCA_031276375.1 Accumulibacter sp. | reverse complement strand
TCCGGCGCGGCGGAATTCATGACGCCTGGCCCAGGGCGGCCTCGCGCATCGCGCGCTTGTTCAGCTTGCCCAGGCTGGTCTTGGCCAGTTCATCGACGAAGCGCACCTGCAGCAGGATGCCGTGGCGCGACACGTGGGTGACGTCGATGAGGCGCACGGCGTAGGCGCGGATGTCGTGTTCGCTCACCTTGCCCATGTGGCTCGGCTTGAGCACGACCAGCGCCACGGGCCGCTCGCCCCACTTTTCGTCGGGCAGGCCGATCACCGCCGATTCCTGCACGGCTTCGTGGCTGTTCAGGATGTCTTCGAGTTGCAGCGACGAAATCCATTCGCCCGCCGTCTTGATTACGTCCTTGATGCGGTCGGTGATTTTCACGAAGCCGCGCGCGTCGATGTGCCCGATGTCCTGGGTGTGCAGGTAGCCGTCCGCCCACAGTTTTTCCGACGCCTGCGGCGCGTGCAGGTAATCCTGGGTCAGCCACGGCGCGCGCAGCACGATTTCGCCGGTGGCCGTTTCGTCGTGCGGAACGTCGGCCATTTCGGGGGTGACCACGCGCAGCTCGACCAGCGGCAGCGGCAGGCCGGTCTTGCAGCGCAGACGCGCGTGCTCCCCGAGCGGCCTCCGGAGGTCTTCGGCGCCGGGGTGGGCAATGCTCACCACCGGACATGTTTCCGACATGCCGTAGCCGGTGACCACTTCGATGCCGCGCTTCAAGGCGGCCAGGGCCAGCGTTTCGGACATCGCCGAGCCGCCGATCAGCACTTTCCAGCCGGAGAGATCGCAGGACGCCGAATCGGGATGGTTGAGCAGCATCTGCATGATCGACGGGACGCAGTGCGAATAGGTGACCCGTTCGGCGGCGATCAGCTTCAGCAGGTTGCCCGGCACGTAGCGTCCCGGATAGACCTGTTTCAGCCCGAGCAGCGTGGCGACGTAGGGGTAGCCCCAGGCATGCACGTGGAACATCGGGGTGAGCGGCATATACACGTCGTTGGTACGCATCGCCACGCCGGCCTCGGCGGTGCCGACCGACGCGGCAAGCCCCAGCGTGTGCAGGACGAGCTGGCGGTGGCTGAAACGGACGCCCTTCGGCAGACCGGTGGTGCCGGTGGTGTAGAACACCGTGGCCTGCGCGTTCTCGTCGAAATCGTCGAAGACGCGGACCGGATCGGCGGCGGCCAGCAGCGCCTCATACTCGGCGGCGAAAGCCACCGGCCCTTCGAGCGGCCCGCGCTCGTCGTCGATCAGCACGAAACGGCGCACGCTTTCGAGCCGTTCGGCGATCGGCGCCAGCAGGGGGAAAAACTCGCGGTTGACCAGCAGCACGTCGGCGCCGGCGTGATTGAGCATGTAGAGAATCTGCGCGGCGTTCAGGCGCACATTCACCGTTTGCAGGATGGCGCCCATCATCGGCACGGCGAAGAACGCTTCCAGATAGCGGTGGCTGTCCCAGTCCATCATCGCCACCGTATTCCCCGGCTCGACGCCCAGGCCGGCCAGTCCGTTGGCCAGCCGCCCGATGCGTTCCCTCAGCGCGCGATAGGTATGGCGGATTTCCCCCTGGTAAACGATTTCCCGCTCGGGCGCGATCGCCAGCGGCGTGTGCAAAAGCTGCTTTATCAGCAACGGGTAGCGGTACGCCGACGGCGTTCCCTCGATGATTTTTACCGGCATGTTTTTTCCTGACGTTGAAATGGGCAACGCAATTTTAACGGCGCAATCCCGATTGGGCTGAACAAAAAGCGAACGCAATTCGCTCGGAGCCGCGTTTCATGCCAAGTTGCGTCCAACGAGCCGTCGATACGCAAGTCTGGCGTATCGGGATTTCGGTCATTTTCGTACAAGTCCCACGAAGCGGGCGAGACGCCCGCGCTCCCGGATTTTGCCGCGAGAGAGTGGAGCGCGGGCGTCCCGCCCGCGATACGAGCCACGGCTCGCTGTACCGCCGTCATTTTTGGCGTATCACGATGGCTTGACCGCAACCGGTATCAGAGGAGGAGCAACCGTGTTCGAAAGCAAGCGTTTTTTGCGAGCAGGAGAAATATCGGTCATGGAAGAAAGAAGTGCTCCCGCCAAGGCTGTGACCTGCTCACCAAGGACAACTGTCTCGTGGCGACGGTACTCGGCGGCCACCTCAACGCGGGCAGCCAAGCGATCTCCGAAGGCTGCCTGGCCGGAACGGCCTGCCTCAACCGGGCCGCGGACAGCCAGTTACCGGCGCTACGCGCCGCAAATATTACTGTCTTCGGTCTTCTGTCCTCGGTCCTCCGAACAGGAGCGCGGGCGTCCCGCCCGCAATGCGAGCCGCGGGCTCGCGTGGACGCCATGAACATGTGGCACGCTTCCCATCCTCAACTCTTCCCCACCCGCCAGTATCGAATCGTCCGGGATGCGACAAGTATCGACGCCCTGTCAGGGCAATCGCATTTAGGGATCAGGTTTCAGGTTTCAGGGATCAGTAAAAGCGACCGTCGCTTTGCTCCGCAAGGAACAGCTCCCTCTCCCGGCGCTTCGCGCCACCCTCTCCCCCCAAGGGGGCGAGGGTAAAAAAGCAAGGGAACCGCCGCGCTCCGATGGGGCGAGGGCAAAAAAGTAACGGAACCGCCGCGCGCCGAAGGGGCGAGGGTAACGAACGCGCCGCCCCCCAAACCGAGCCTCGGCGCTTGCCTGCTCTCCCCCGCCCGGCGGGGGAGAGTGCCCCGGCAGGGGCGAGAGAGGGCGCACACCCTCCGGCGCGAAGCGCCGCCTGTTTCTCTTGGCTTTTTTGACGACTCCGAAGGGAAACGCGACAGGTGCGGGATAGTGACGCTGGCCGCCCACGGGGGCGCTCCCGCGAAAGACCGCGTGGGGGCAGGCCACCGCGCCTGCCCGCGCCCGCAACGAAATGCCCTTCCCAAACGCTCCATTACGACATCCGCGTATG
>JAISNE010000009.1 GCA_031276375.1 Accumulibacter sp. | reverse complement strand
TGCGCGGCAATCTGGATACCCGTCTGCGCAAGCTCGACGAGGGGATGTACGAGGCCATCGTCCTCGCCGCGGCCGGGCTGCTGCGGCTCGGGCTGGCGGAACGCATCCGCGCCGTGCTGCCGCCCGAAAGCTTGCTGCCCGCCCCCGGACAGGGGGCGCTGGGGATCGAAATCCTGGCCGCGCGAACCGATCTCGCCGCCTGGCTCGCGCCGCTGCACGACGTGGCGGCGGCGCGTTGCGTTCAGGCCGAGCGCGCCTTTTCGCGGGCCTTGGGCGGCAGTTGCCGGATCGCGCTGGGCGGCTACGCGGTGCTCGACGGCGAGGCGTTGTGGCTGCGCGGTTCCGTCGCTTCGCCGGATGGACGGCGGGTCATCGCGGGCGAGGCGCGCGGCGAATGGGACGACGCCGAGGCGCTTGGCCGGCAGCTGGCCGGAAATCTGCTGGCACGCGGCGCCGGGGCGCTGCTTCCGGGGGACGTCCGCCGATGACCCGGCCGCTGCGAGGCAAACGCATCCTGGTGACCCGGCCGGCCGGCCAGTCCGGTGGCCTGGTTGCGCGGATCGCGGCGCAAGGCGGCGAGGCCGCCTGTTTTCCGCTGATCGACATTGCCGCGCCGGAAAGCTGGCAGGCGGTGGATGACGCCGCCGCGCGGCTGCAAACGTTCGCCCTGGTCATTTTCATCAGCCCGAACGCGGTGGCGCATGGACTCGGACGGCTGTTGTCCCGGCGTTCCTGGCCGGAAGGTCCGGCGGCGGCGGCGGTCGGCCCCGGCACCGCCACCCTGCTCGCGGACGCCGGTATCGCCAACGTGCTCGTTCCACGGGGGCGCTACGATTCCGAGGCCCTGCTGTCGCTCGATCCCTTGCGCGCGGAACGGGTGGCCGGGCGGGCGGTGCTGATCCTGCGTGGCAACGGCGGGCGTGAACTCTTGTCCAATACCCTGCGCGCGCGCGGCGCGAACGTCGAATGCGTGGGCTGTTATCGGCGCGCGCCGCCGCCCGATGGCGCGTTCGTCGTGTCGCTGTTGCGCAACAACGCGCTGGACGCGGTGACCCTGTCGTCCAGCGAAGGTTTGCGCAACCTGATGCAATTGCTTGATACTGGCAGCCGTGAGAAACTGGCTTCCCTGCCGGTATTCGTTCCACATCAGCGCATTGCCGATGAAGCGGCGCGGCTGGGTCTGCGTCGCGTGGTGCCGACCGGACCCTCCGACAACGGGCTGGTCGCCGGCATGTGCATTTACCGTTGGTCCGATCATGAATGATGAAATAAGCTCCGAAGCTCTGCCGCAATCCCCCGCCGCCGCCGCTCCCGCTGCGGCGGAATCCTCGCCGCCGCCGGCGCCGCCGGCGGCTTCCCCGGCCGGTTCCGGAAAAAGCGGATTCAGCCCGTGGCTGCTGCTGGCCGTGCTGGCGCTCGGGCTGGCCGGCTGGCAATGGATGGAAACGCGCCTCCGGCTGGCCGAGACGCAGCAGGAGATGACCCGGCGCCTGAGCGAGAGCGACGCCGTGGCCAGCGAAGGCCGGATGCTGGCGAAGCAGGCGCAAGAACGCCTGACCGTGTTGCAAGGCAAGCTGGGCGAGCTGGAAGGGCGCCTGGCCGAATCGAAGAGCCAGCAGGAAATTCTGGAAAACCTGTACCAGAACCTCGCGCGCGGCAATGAGGAATCGGTGCTGGCCGAAGTCGAGCAAAGCGTGACGCTGGCTTCGCAGCAGTTGCAGTTGGCGGGCAATCTCCAGGGAGCGATTCTCGCGCTGGAAGCCGCCGATGCGCGATTGGCCGACAGCAGCCAGCCGCAGTTCATCAACCTGCGCAAGGTCCTGACGCACGACCTGGAGCGCCTGCGCGCGCTGCCGCAACTGGATCTTCCGGGCATGTACCTGCGCCTGGAGAACGTGATCGACACCCTCGATGCCTTGCCGCTGGCCGTCATCAGCCGCGCCCGCGACGAAAGCCCGGCCGGGACGCCCGCCGAATCGCCGCCGCTACTGTCGACCGAGTACTGGCGCGCGCTGGCGGCCGACTTCTGGCGGGAAATGCGCGGTCTGGTGCGCATCCAGCGCATCGACCGCGCGGAGCCGGCGCTGCTTCCGCCCGGACAGGACTTCTTCCTGCGCGAGAATCTCAGGCTGCGCCTGCTCAACGCGCGCCTGGCGCTGTTTGCCCGCGATCAGCAGACCTACCGCAACGATCTCGAACGCTCCCGCGCCTGGATCGAACGCTATTTCGACGGTAACGAGAAAATCGTCCAGAACAGCCTGCGAACGCTCCGGCAGCTCGCCGCCACGGAAATCAGCGTCGTCTTGCCCAGCCTGAACGAAAGCGTATCGGCGATCAAGCTGTTCCGCGCCGAGAAGGAGCAGCGATGAAAAGCCTGTTCTGGGTCTTGACGCTTTTCGCGCTGGCCGTCGGCGTTTCGCTGGCCATGCGCGTCAACGAAGGCTACGTCCTGCTCGTCCTGCCGCCCTACCGCGCCGAGATCTCGTTCAACCTGGCCGTTCTGCTGACCGTGCTCGGATTCGGGGTGTTCCACGTCCTCTTGCGCGCCATCGCGCTGGCCTCGTCGCTGCCCCGCCGGATGCGCGAATCCCGCGACCGGCGGAAACGCGAGAAAGCGGCGGAAGCGGCTGGCGAAGGCCTGCGCCTGTACCTCGCGGGCGAACGGCGCAAAGCCATCGACACGCTGGCCAATCTGCGCGGCGAAGGCGCCTGGCCGGCATTGGCGGCATCATTGGCGGCCCGCGCCGCCAGCGAACTCGGCGCCGC
>JAISNE010000241.1 GCA_031276375.1 Accumulibacter sp. | reverse complement strand
CCATTGATTTCGCCCAGGGCCGCCAGCGTTTCGGGGGCTTGACTGGCCATTTCGGCCAGCGAGGCATCGTGAAAAACCACATAGGCCGGCACGTTGCGGGCGCGGGCGACGGCGGTTCGCCAGGCCTTGAGTGCTTCGAAGCGCGCCATTTCCCGGCGCCCCATCGAGGACGACGCGCGTCCGGTTTTGCCGCGCGCCTCACTCGCGCCGCGCCCGCCCTTTTGGCGTCTGCCGGACGGTTCGGGCGAATGGCGCAGGAACAGTTGCACTTCGCCGCGCAGGACGGCGCGCGCGCTTTCCGTCAGTTCCAGCGTGCTGAATTCGCCCTCGACCCGCAGGTGGCCGAGCGCGATCAACTGGCGCAGGACAGCCCGCCACTGCGCTTCGGATAGATCGGCGCCGATGCCGAAGGTGGAGAGACGCCGGTGCCCGTATTGCGTCACCTTGTCCGTGACCTTGCCGCGCAGCACGTCGATCAGGTGCACCGCGCCGAAACGCTGCCGGCCGTCCCGGTAAAAACGGTAGACGCAGGACAGCGCCTTGCGCGCGGCTTCGGTCGCGTTCCAGGTGCGCGGCGGATGCCGGCAGTTGTCGCAGACGTTCTGCGGGGGCGCGCAGGGCGCGCTCGCTTCGCCGAAATAGCCGAGCAGCCGCGCCCGCCGGCAATCGTGCGCTTCGGCCAGCGACAGCAAGGCGTCGAGCTTGCCGCGCTGGATCCGCTTGAAGGCTTCGTCGGCGGGACTCTCGTCGATCATCCGCCGCTGGTTGACCACGTCGGCCAGGCCATACGCCATCCACGCATCCGCCGGCAGACCGTCGCGACCGGCGCGGCCGGTTTCCTGGTAATAGCTCTCGATGTTCCTGGGCAGGTCGAGGTGCGCGACGAAGCGCACGTCCGGCTTGTCGATGCCCATGCCGAAAGCGATCGTGGCCACCATCACCAGTCCCTCTTCGCGCAGAAAACGATCCTGGTGTTCGCGCCGCCGCCCGGCCTCCATTCCGGCGTGGTACGGCAGCGCCGGGATGCCCTCCGCCGCCAGCCAGGCCGCCGTTTCCTCGACCTTTTTGCGCGACAGGCAGTAAACGATGCCGGCGTCGCCGATGTGCTCCTCGCGCAGGAAGGCCAGCAGTTGCCGCCGCGCGTCGCTTTTTTCGACGATCCGGTAGCAGATGTTCGGCCGGTCGAAACTGCTGATGAACACGCGGGCGTTTTCCAGCTTCAGCCGCGTGACGATATCGGCGCGGGTCAGCGCGTCGGCGGTGGCGGTCAGGGCGACGCGCGGCACGCCGGGATAACGCGCGTGCAGCACGTCAAGCGCCAGGTAGTCCTCGCGGAAGTCGTGCCCCCACTGGCTGACGCAATGCGCTTCGTCGATGGCGAACAGGCCGAGCCGCGCCCGCGCCTGCAAGGCGTCGAGCTGGCCGAGCATGCGCGGGGTGGTCAAGCGTTCCGGCGCGACGTAGAGCAGCGTCAACCGCCCGCTCATCATCTCGCGCTCGATGCGCTGAACGTCGCTCAGGGTCAGCGTGGAATTCAGGAAGGCGGCGTGCACCCCGGCCTCTTCCAAAGCGCCGACCTGATCGTGCATCAGCGCGATCAGCGGACTGACCACGACCGCCAGTCCCTTGCCCGCGCGGTGCCGCGCGATGGCCGGAATCTGGTAGCACAGACTCTTGCCGCCGCCGGTCGGCATCAGCACCAACGCGTCGCCGCCAGCGGTGAGATGGGCGACGATCTCCGCCTGCGCGCCGCGAAACGCGCCATAACCGAAAACATCGCGCAGGATGGCGGAGGGAGAAATCGGATCGGAAGTCGGCACGGAAGACGGCACGGGAAACGGCGCGAACGGAACGGAATGCCGCATGGTATACGAAATCGCCGCGTTCCAGTCCAGATGACAGAAGACGGAGGACAGAAGACAGCCAGTGACCGGCGCCTCGCGCCGCAAGAATTATTGTCATCTGTCATCTGTCTTCTGTCTCGCGCCACGCTCCCCAAGAGTCATGGGTGCCGGGTCTCATACCAAGTTGCGGTCAAACCATCGTGATACGCCAAAAATGACCGGTACGCGAAGCCCAGGGCTCGCATGGCGGGCGGGACGCCCGCGCTCCACTCTCTCGCGCCAAGATCCGGGAGCGCGGGCGTCCCGCCCGCTTCGTGAACCTTATACAAAAACGACCGGAATCCCGATACGCCGGACTTGCGTGGCAACAGCCTGTCGAGCACAACCTGGCATAACGCGCAATGGCGTCCATAACCAATAACACTGCCAGAAAACATTGTATAACGTTGTCGGCCTGTTGTAGACCCGCATGGCAACACCGGTTCACTCTTCATTCGGTTCTTTCAATATGCCGGCCGTTTCTCGATGCCGCATGCTTTATTTTTCTCTCTTTTTGAACAAAATCGTCAAATTGGTTTTTCCAACCGCGGTATATCCTTTTTCGTTCAGGAAGCTGTTCAGTGGCGACGATTTGAATTCCATGAATCCTTTTCCAGCAAAATCCAAATCCTCAACCAGAAAATAATCCGGGCTGTATTTCTCAAAATCAAGACTCTTCAATATCCTCATTTCAAAACCTTCAACATCAAGCGTGATGAAGTCTATGTGCTGTCCGGCTGGCAAATTGTCATGCAGTATGTCGTTTATGGGAAGCACCTTTATCTTCATGATTTTTCTTATCGGGGTTCCGAATTTTGATACAAATTCTTCGGCCTGTTTTCGGCTGAAACTGTTTATGGAAGATTCGTCGCCAAAATAATAATATTCCAATTCTCCGTGTTCGTCGGACACGCCTGATTCAATATTGATGTCCCTTGTTCGCAGCCTATTGAACTCCTTGATTGCGCTTGGATTGGCGTCAATATTCATGCCATTCCAGCCATTGCCGTAGAAATAGTTGGTGTTGGACAGATTGACCGGGTGAAAGGCTCCTATATCAACATAGAATCCTCTATAACCCGCCCCCTTGTCCATGAATAGACGCAGCAGTATGTCCTCGCCGCTTTGCCCATGAAAATTGACTGGATGATCGCCAAGTATGGTAAGTACGATATTTCGCACCCTGTATCGTTGGAGTTCTTTGTTTTCCCGATACCACAAAAGTCCGTATGGCGTGATTGCCTTGATGATTTTTTTCAGCAGGATTTTCATATCTTTCATCCTTTCATGCCGCCGTGGCGTCATTTTTTGATGACATTGCCAGGCCGTCCGGCCACAGGCAGAACCAATCCGTGGCATACGGTCGGTCGTAATGAATACACAGGATCATTGACTACCGGAAGCGCATGCTTTCAAGATTATAGTGCCGGCGAAGAGCATCGGACAATCTGTTATAGAGGTTCCTGGGCCTGAGTTTGACGAAATGAGCCAGGGAAGGAGAGTGCCGCACGCTGGTCCCTGGGAAAAACCGTCCCAGTATCCGAAAATCGGAGTGCTTGACGATTTGGCTGGTGTGCATGAACGGGTCAAAGGATTCTTTCGAGGACCTTACGGTCGTGATCATGATCGATCCTTCGGCCGGATCGTAGCCGATCGGCTCGATAATCAGTTTCCCGAGCGCCGCGCCGATAAAAGGCTCGTCCGCCAGTTGTAATCGATTGCGATGGCGGGATCCAAGCAATTCCTTGTGTTGTTCGACCAGTTCCAGTGCCGTCCTGAAGAACAAGTCCGCCTCGGCGCCTTTTCTGAAATAAAATACGCCGGAGTTCATTTGCACCATATAAGGAATATCCAGTTTCTCGATCGCGTCGGAAATCGAGAAATTGTACCAATGCCCTTGTGTTTGTTTTCCACCGGCGATCATGAATCCGTTGCCGCTGAATTTTGTCCAGTGCCGGTCCATGTCATTTTTGATCAGAAGACAATCGGAATCGATAAACATCGTCTCGTCGTAGGGGCTGACTTCATTGGTTCGCAGCTTGTCGAGGCATCCGTGAAAACCGGGCCGGGGAGAGAGAATGACGATCCGGTCGAAAAATGGCCGGTATGTATCCGGGATGTCCATGCCCGCGTCGGTGACCAGGCAGAGCGGGCGCGCGGGATCGTTGAGTTTGAGCGACAGCGCCAGGTTCAGGGCGATTTCGAGATAGAGCCGGCTGCCGGTGGCGAGCGTGAGATAACCTTGCATGATTTTCCCTTCCCGGAGATTACGCGCTTCCGGATAAACTCCTGAGCTTGTCGACGACGGTCGATTCCAGACCTTCGGGTTTCCCGGATATATACCACGAGAACATGACGAGGATAATGTAGAACGAGGCGCCGGTGGCGATTCCAGCAGGCAGGCGGATAAAGATGGAATCAGAACCGGAAATAACGACCGATACGACGAGATACATCAGGAAGGCAATGATTATCGGACGATAGCAGTATTTCAGGCTGCTTTTCCAGTGCAGTCCGCAATACTTGTGGCACGCGGAGAGAAGACCCGCGATGCTGAACAGGCTGCCTATTCCCCGCGCGTAGGCCAGCCCGAGCAA
>JAISNE010000426.1 GCA_031276375.1 Accumulibacter sp. | reverse complement strand
TTTTCACAAACGCGCCGATGCCGCCGTAGGCTTGCAGGGCGCGGTCCAGCATGGCGGCGCGGTTTTCGCCTTTCACGGTGATGAGGTCGGGCGCGCCGTTTTCGGCGGTCGCGGCGGCGGCGAGGCCGAGCGAGGGGAGCGCCACGGCCGCCGCGCCGGCGGCCAACGTGGTCTTGATGAATTCGCGGCGAGGGTTCATGGAAATCAGGGATCAGGTTTCAGGTTTCAGGGATCAGCGCATAGGTCGGGGTGAGCGAAGCGAACCCCGACGCAAGGCGGCGGGGCTATTTGATGTCGGGGTTCGCTTCACTCACCCCGACCTATGCGCGCTAAACATCTATTCGTTCCAGTTTGAAAATAACAGGCCTTGTTCCGTCGTTACAACAGGCAATCATTGTTCTTTCGTCATTTGTCCAGCCACGCATGATCGAACCGCCCTGCAATGCCGTATAGACATACCTGCTGATACAGTCCCACGCCTCTGAACAAAATTTTCCATTGAGCATGCGGAAGAAGTCCATATTTTCAACCACGAATTCCTGCCCATCATTGAAATATGGACATTTACCTGATTTGGGATCGGCAAGATATTTTCCCTGCAAATCTTCGTAAAGTTCACGCCTTAATATGGTGATTTTACATTTATGTTCAGCCATGACATTCTCCAAAAAGTTTTTTATACGGCACTTATTTTATAAGCATCGAATTCTTCCGTATACAATTTTTTATTCAATCCGGAAGCGGCGGATTGCGCGGTCGGTGGGCGCGCTGGCGAATGCGCGGAATCCACTGGCGCCGGTCATCCAAAACGCGCCTGATTCGTTAGTTGGATTTTTGCGATCCGGCGATCCGGTTCCGCCCGAGCGACGTCCTATCCTTGCGGCCCTCGCTCCCGGCAACGCCGGCCGGCCATCCTCATCGCCAGGAACATGACTCCAAGCCCAGCCCCATCCCCGCTTCGATCTTCCGGTTTTTCTCCGCCGTCCGCGCCGCTCTTGCCGGATTCGTGGCGGCCTCTCGTGGAAGCGCGATTGGGCGAGAACGAAACGCCGCTGGCCTGGCTGGAAACCGATCTCGACGCGAAACTGCGTTTTTCCAGGGGGATCGTCGTGTTGACCACTTGGCGTCTGCTGGCGCGGACGGACGGCGACGCGGAATGGCAAAGCCATGCGTTGCGCCCGGAATCGAGGCTGACGCGCCGCGATCATGCCGGCGTGGGCAGTCTCGAACTCTTCGACGACGAAGGCCGGCTGGCGCTGTGGCGCTATACGCTGGGGCAGGATGGCGCGGCGGGCTGCCTGATCGGGCGTTTCGCCCGCCAGAAGGAAATCCTCGCCGCCGGCGCGTTTCCGCCGGGGGCGGAACAGGCGATCTGTCCGGACGGCGGGCAGGACGAATACCCGGTTTGCGGCGGGGAGGCGCTGACGCCGCCGTCGACCTGGACGCTGTTCCGCCTGTGGCGTTTCGCCCGCCCTTACCGCTGGCGGCTCTTCGCCGGTTTCCTGCTTTCGCTGGCGACCACCGCGGCGACGCTGGTGCCGCCGTATCTGACCATGCCGCTGATGGACGAGGTGCTGATTCCTTTCCAGAACGGCCAGCCCATCGACACCGGCCGGACCACGCTCTACCTCTCGGGACTGCTCGGCGCGGCGGCGCTGGCCTGGGTGCTGGGCTGGGCGCGCACCTTTCTGCTGGCGCTGGTGTCCGAGCGCATCGGCCGCGATCTGCGCACCGCGACTTACGAACATCTGCTGAAGCTGTCGCAGGAGTATTTCGGCGGCAAGCGCACCGGCGACCTGATGGCGCGCATCGGCTCGGAAACCGACCGCATCAACCTGTTCATTTCGCTGCATTTCCTCGACTTCGCCGCCGACGTGCTGATGATCGCCATGACCACGGTGATCCTGGTCTCGATCAACCCGTGGCTGGCGCTGGTCACCTTGCTGCCGCTGCCGCTCATCGTCTTCCTGATCCACGGCGTGCGCGAGAAACTGCGCACCGGCTTCGAGCGCGCCGACCGCGTCTGGGCGGAAGTCACCAACGTGCTGGCCGACACCATTCCGGGCATCCGCGTGGTCAAGGCTTTCGCTCAGGAGCGGCGCGAGGCGGCCCGCTTCCGCGCCGCCAATCAGCGCAATCTGGAAGTCAACGACCGGGTCAACAAGATCTGGTCGCTGTTCGGCCCGACGGTGACGCTGCTCACCGAGACCGGCTTGCTGATCATCTGGGCGTTCGGCATCTGGCAGATCGCGCGCCGGGACATCTCGGTCGGCGTGCTCACCGCCTTCCTGGCCTACATCGGGCGCTTCTACACCCGGCTCGATTCGATGAGCCGCATCGTCTCGGTCACGCAGAAGGCCGCCGCCGGCGCCAAGCGCATCTTCGACGTGCTCGATCACGTTTCCAGCGTGCCGGAAGCGGCCAACCCGGTACATCTCGCCAGAGTCGAAGGGCGCATCGAGCTGCGCGATGTCGGCTTCCGCTACGGCACGCGCCGCGTCGCGCGCGGCATCAGCCTGACCATCGAACCCGGCGAAATGGTCGGCCTGGTGGGCCACAGCGGTTCGGGCAAGAGCACGCTGGTCAACTTGATCTGCCGCTTCCACGACGTTTCCGAGGGCGCGATCCTGATCGACGGCGTCGACATCCGCGCGCTGCCGGTCGCCGAATACCGCAAAAACATCGGCCTGGTGTTGCAGGAACCCTTCCTCTTTTTCGGCACGATCGCCGAGAACATCGCCTACGGCAAACCCGATGCCAGCCGCGAGGAGATCGTCGCCGCCGCGCGCGCGGCGCGCGCCCACGAATTCATCCTGCGCCTGCCGCACGGCTACGATTCGCTGGTCGGCGAGCGCGGCCAGGCGCTCTCCGGCGGCGAGTGCCAGCGCATCTCGATTGCCCGCGCGCTGCTGATCGATCCGAAAATCCTGATCCTCGACGAAGCCACCTCGTCGGTCGACACGGCGACCGAGAAGGAAATCCAGAAGGCGCTCGACAATCTGGTGCGCGGACGCACCACCATCGCCATCGCGCACCGGCTCTCCACGCTGCGCGAAGCCAGCCGGCTGGTGGTGCTCGAACGCGGCCGCGTCGCCGAAGTCGGCCGCCACGACGCGCTGATGGCCCGGAAAGGCCACTACTACCGGCTATACCAGGCGCAAGCCCGCAACGCCGGCGAGGAAAACGGTTCGGAGCCGGAAAGCGTGGCGGACATGGAGAGTGTGGAAAATATGGAAAACACGGAGAACAGGCATTGAACGCGACGTCGATGGCCAACGCCGGGAAATCCTTTTTGAGCACCACGGCGCGGGGCGCGGTAAAAACGCCGCCGGACCGGCGAACGCCGCGCTTCACGCCAGGGTGAACGCCATGCCGGATTTTCATTTGCGGCGGAACGGCTTTGGCCGCCTCGTGTTCACCGGCGGCGACGGCCAGGCGCGCGAAGCCACGCCGGTACGCGCCTTCCCGATCAGCGCGCCGGGGGAAAACATCGCCCTGCTCGACGCGCGCGGGCGCGAGCT
>JAISNE010000238.1 GCA_031276375.1 Accumulibacter sp. | reverse complement strand
CCCGCCGTGGGCAATCTGTTTGGCGAACAGAGTTCGTCGCACAACAGTCGTGAACTGGTGGTGGTCATTCGAGTGAGGTTGTTATGAAACAAAAGTCGATTTCTCGCGGTCTTGCCGCGCTCCGGCCGCTTTTGTTCGCGGCGGGATGGATGTTCCTCGCGTCCGCGCCTTCCGCCGGGGAAGAGGCCGCGGTTCCGGCGGAGAATGCCGGGCCGGCGGAAGCCCCGGCCATTTCTCCAGAAACGCCGCCGGTGAAAAGCCGCGTCTTTTTTCCGCCGCCGCCCGTCATGTCAACGGGGCCAACGAGGCCAACGGGGAAAGGCGCGAGCGTCGGCGTGGAAAACCCCGCCGCGAAACGATTGGAAAAAACGGAATTCGTTGAAGAAAAAGCGTTCGGCGAAAACCGGAAAAACAAAAAACAAAGCGCGCAGGAAACCGAGCGGCTGGTTCGGGAACAGATCAAGCGCATTCACGAGGCCATCGCCAACGGCAATCTGGAAAACGCGGCGCTGCAACTGGAATTCCTGCGCCAGTTCCTGCCGGACGAAAGCGTTACCCTGTTGCGGATGCGCGCCTGGTTTGCCCTTTCGTCCGGTCAGGATGAAGAGGCCCGGCGGCTGTATCGCCAGCTTTTGTATCGCCTCGGCGGCGACGAGAATTCCGGCGTCAATCTGGTGGCGCTCGAAGCGCGTCTTGGACGGAACGAGGAGGCGGCGCGAATCCTCTCCGATCTGGCGATTTCCCTGCCCGATTCCTCGAAAATCCGGGAATTGAAACGGGCCTTTTCCGGGGGCGGGCCGCGCCCCTCTTCGACGCCATGAGAGAACCATGAGAGAAAACACAGTGCCCGATTCGCTCGCGCAACAAGTCCCCGAAACCTCGCTGCGCCTGGGCGAGCGTTTGCTGCAACAGGGCGTGCTGACGCCGTGGCAATTCCAGTATGCCCTGCAAAAACAGGCGGTCGAGCATTTGCATCTGGGCAAACTACTGGTTCGGCACGGTCTGGCGCGGGAACACGATATTGCCGTGGAATTGGCGACGCGGAAAAACATTCCGTTCGTCGCGCAGGATCGATTTCCCAAACCGGACATGGAGGCGCTGGCGTATTTCAATCGCGAGCTTTGCCTGGCGAACGGTTTCTTACCGATCCGGCGCGTTGAAAACAGCCTGGAAGTCCTGCTGGGCGACGGCGACGAAGCCAAGGTGAGCACACTGGTTTTGCATCGGGCGGGACTCGCCTGCCGCTTCATGCAGGGGGAATTTTCCAGGGTGAGTCAGTACATTCGGGAAGCCTGGCATTTCGCGCAGTATTCCGTAGACGCCCTGCTGGAACAGGAAATTCGCCGCCTCGCCGGCGACGTGGATCACGCCTACAGTCCTGAAAAATTTCTCGATCTCCTGCTGCACAAAGCGGTGCATGAGCGCACGACGGACATCCATTTCGTGCCCTCGGCGGCGAGCGTCCATCTGTTTTTCCGCATCGACGGCGTATTGCGCCCCATCATGGCGCTGCCGCTCATCCTGATGCGCCTGACCACGTACATCAAGCTGAACGCGGAAATGGACATTTCCGAACAACGCCGCCCGCAGGACGGCAGTTTTCATACCACGATCCTCGATCTGCCGTTTGCCGTGCGCGTTTCGATTCTTTATACCGAATTCGGGGAACGGATCGTCCTGCGCTTGCTGCCGGAACGCGGCGAACTGTCCGGATTGGCGCAGCTTGGTTTTTTGCCGGAAGACATTTCTTCCCTGGAGCGCATTTTTTCGAAGCCATCGGGCATGATCCTGGTCGTGGGGCCGACGGGTTCCGGAAAAAGCACGACCATGCACGCCGCCCTGCAAATACAGTCCCTGGTCGAAAGCAATGTGCTGACAGTGGAAGATCCGATCGAGTACCGGCTTCCCGGCGCGGCGCAGACCGAAGTCAACCGGCGCGCGGAATACGATTTCGGCAATGCCCTGCGCTATTTTCTGCGCCACGACCCCGATGTGATCCTGATCGGCGAAATCCGCGACGGCGAAACCGCGCTGGCGGCGGTGGAAGCGGCGGCGACCGGTCATCTGGTGCTCTCCACCCTGCACGTTTCCAGCGTGTTCGGCGTCATTCCGCGCCTGCGTCCGCTGGGCCTGGACGCGCAGATGATCGCCGACAATCTGATCGCGGTCATCAGCCAGCGGCTGGTGCGGCGGAATTGCCCGTTTTGCAGCGTCGAATCGCCGCTCTCCGAAGCGGAGAAAACATGGCTGGGCGGCGGGGAAATCGAATCCCGGCGGGGAGCGGGATGCGAAGCCTGCGGCCATAGCGGCTATCTTGGCCGCCTGCCGGTCTATGAAATCCTGGAAATCGACGACGCGATGGCGGACGCCATCGTCGATCGGCGCGATCGCGGAATCGTTCGGCGCCAGGCGGAGGCAAACGGCTTCAAAAGTATGCTCGAACAGGCGAAATGGCGCGTTCGCCACGGACAGACCACGCTCGCGGAAATCGCGCGCGTGATGGGTGAGTTCCCGCGAAATGGCGCCAGATTCCTTGAGCGCGCGGAACTCGCGCATGTGATGGGCGAGGGAGTCTCCACATGATCGGACAACTGTATTTTTATCGTCTGCTGCTGAAGAACGGGAAAAAGAAAAGCGGCATCGCGCGTTTTGTCGTGGCGCGCGATTTTTCCGTTCTTCTGTGGCTGGAGCGGCGGCACAGGGCGGTGGTCTTGAGCCTGCACCGTCTTCCGGTCTGGCTGGGGCATTTCCTTTTTGCCTTTGGCAAATTGTTTTTGCCGTCCATCGGGGCGGATGAACTGAGCGGCCTGCTGCGCGACCTGGGGCTGATGCTGAAAAGCGGCATTCCGCTGATCGACGGCCTGGCCACGATCAAGGACGAAACGCGCTTTGGCGAGTCCGGCGGAGCGGTCATGGCGGCCGGCATCCTGCACAGCGAACTGGAAGGCGGCGCGACTGTCAGCCAGGCGTTTTCCCGCCATCCCGACCTGTTCCCGGAAATCGTCTGTCATCTTGTCGAAATCGGCAATGAAAGCGGAACGCTGGATCGCATGTTGCTGGAAGCCTCCGGGCATCTGGACAGAATGGCGCTGATCGGACGCAACGTCCGTCAGGCGCTGATTTATCCGGTCTTTGTTTTCGCGGTCATCATTGGCGCGGCGGCTTTCTGGATTTATTACGTCATTCCCAACCTTTCCGAGCTGTTCCGGCAGTTGCACGCGAAAATGCCACCCCTGACGCTGGCGGTCATGCGTTTCACGGATTGGCTGGCCGCGCATGGCGTGTTGAGTCTGCTGATCCTGCTGATACTGGTCTTGACGCCGTGGCTCTGCTTTCGTTACAGCGAGAAGGTGCGCCGGAGTTTTTACCACCTGGGGCACCGCCTGCCGATCAGCGGCCTCCTGCTGCGCGTTTCGGGCATGGCCTTTCTCGCCGAGCATCTGGGGCTGCTGGTCCGCGCGGGCTTGAACATCGTGCAAAGCCTGCAAATCCTGGAACGCGCGACCAGCGATGAATA
>JAISNE010000316.1 GCA_031276375.1 Accumulibacter sp. | reverse complement strand
AGGATGATCAGGCCCTGTTGCAGCAGAGGGTGCGGGTAATTGATGACGGCGTGGCGCCAGCATGGAATTTCGACCTGGCCTTCGGCGTCGGCCGTCGCGGCATGCTCCCCTTCTTCGGGGAAACCCAGGCGGACAGCGGTTTCCCGCGAAACCCGGCGCACTTCGCTGACGGAGCGCAAGGTTTTCTGCAAGGCGTCCGGGCGATCGGTGTCGAGCCGCAGGGAGGTCCACTCCGCGGGAAGACGCTTGTAGTCGTTGATGCCGACGCCGGTTTCGCGGGTTTCGATCGGCAGCAGCTCGATGCAGGGTTTCTTGTCAGGGTCATACATCAGCTCGGTCGGACACATCGTCGTGCGCCCGACCGTCGATGGCAACATGCGATTGCCGCAATGGGCGAAGAAAATGGCGTTGATGAGTTCCGATTTGCCGCGCGAAAACTCGGCGACAAACGCGACCTTCAGGCGATCCTCGCGCAATTTCTCGAACAGGCGTTCGAAGCGCAGATCGGTCTGGGCGTCGTTAAGCTCGTTGTCGGCGAGCCAACCGCGAAAACCGGCCAGACTCCCCGAGAGCCGGTTGCGCCATTCAGAATAAGCAGCGAACTGTTGGGCAAGCGTCATGACTCATCCCGGAAGGATAATTTCCCGACAACTGTACCACAGTCGCCGGCCTGAAACCTATTCCGGCGGCTTTTCCACCTTGGCGCGTTCCTTGTTTTTCCTTTCGATCCGCTCGGCCTGCTTCCTGGCCCGTTTTTCCTCTTCCAGCTTGCGTTTGGCCTTTTTTTTCTCCAGCTTCTCCCGGTTCTCCCGCGCCTTGCGCTCCTTTTTCAATTGCTTTTGCTCGCGCTCGCTCGTCTTCGCCGCTTCCTCGGCCTTGTAGCGTTCGGCGCTTTCCCGCTGCCTGGCTTCACGGGCCGGACGTTCGGCCGCCCGCCGATCTTTTTCCGCCTCGACTTCGCCGCGCCGGAACTCTCGCTGGAATGCCCTGGCCGGAATGTCGAGCTGCCGCGCTTCGATGGTCGCTTTCAAATGACGTTCCCTGGCTTCGTCGAGGCAGGCGCTGACCAGGATTTTTTTCTGGCAGGCGGCTTCGTCCTCCGCGTAACGCCGTTGCGCTTCCTCGCGCATGAGGTCGGCTTTCCGGCGCTGCGCCTCGGCCTGCTCCGGCGTTTGCGGAACAGGCCCGGGGTTCTCCGCCGGCCCGGCCCGGAGCGGCAAGGCGAGCATCAACGCCAGGAGGGGAATGAGCGATTGCAATCGGACGCGCATGGCAAGTTTCTCCGGGAAGCCTGGAACCTGTCCCGGCAAGCGGCGCGGCTTGCGCCGGCGAAGGCCGGCCGCCGCCGCTCGCGGGCATGCCGTAATCTATCAGAAACGGCGGCGTGGGAGAGTGGTACAGGGAAGCGGCGCGGCATTTGGTAGAATCCACGCTTTGTTCCGCCACCCACCAGCCAGCAGGAGTTTCCCGTGAAGATCGTCTGCCTCGACCTTGAAGGCGTGCTTGTTCCCGAAATCTGGATCGCGGTCTCGGAGCGCACCGGCATCCCCGAGTTACGCCGCACCACCCGCGACGAGCCGGACTACGACAAGCTGATGAAGTTCCGCCTGGAACTTCTGGCGCGGCACCGGCTCGGGCTGCGCGACATCCAGGAGGTCATTTGCGCCCTCGGGCCGCTGCCGGGGGCGCGCGAGTTTCTCGACGCGCTGCGCGAGGCTTACGAGGTCATCATCCTCTCCGATACTTTCTACGAATTCGCCCATCCGCTGATGCGCCAACTGGCCTGGCCGACCTTGTTCTGCCACAGTCTGGAGACGGACGCGGACGGCTGGGTGGTCGATTATCGCCTGCGCATGCCCGAGCAGAAACGCGAGGCCGTCAAGCGTTTCCGCGAAATGAACTTCACCGTGGTGGCCGCCGGCGATTCGTACAACGACACCAGGATGCTCGGCGCGGCGCATGCCGGCATCCTGTTCCACCCGCCCGAAAGCGTCATCCGCGAATTTCCGCAATACCCGGTCACCTGGAGTTACGCGGAGCTGCGCGGGCAGATCGACCAGGCTTTCGCGCGCTGCGCGGACTGATTCCGGCATGTATTCCCAACGGCGTCATTACACGCTTTCCGCGTCCTGTCCCGACCGCGTCGGCATCGTCGCCCGCGTGGCCGGGTTCATCGCCGAGCATGACGGCTGGATTCTCGAATCGCGCTACCACTCCGAGGACGACAACGGACACAGCCGGTATTTCATGCGCATCGACATCAAGGCCGATTCGCTGCCCTTCCACCTGGCCGAGTTCCGCGAGCGCTTCCGCCCGATCGCCGAGGAACTGCGGATGAGCTGGAAGATCAACGATTCGGCGGTGAAGAGGCGCGTGGTGATCCTGGTCAGCCGGCAGGAGCACTGCCTGTACGATCTCCTGGCGCGCTGGCAGTCGAAGGAACTGGACATCGAAATCCCGTGCATCATCTCGAACCACGACACCTTTCGCGGCTTCGTCGAATGGCACGGCATTCCCTTCCATCACGTGCCGGTGACGGCGGACGGCAAGGACGCGGCCTTCGCCGAAATCCGGCGCATTTTCGAGGAAGTGAAGGGCGACACGATGGTCCTCGCGCGCTACATGCAGATCATCCCGCCGGAGATGTGCGCCGATTATCCCGGCCGCATTCTCAACATCCATCACTCCTTCCTGCCCAGCTTCGTCGGCGCCCGGCCGTATCACCAGGCGCACCGGCGCGGAGTCAAGCTGATCGGCGCGACCTGCCACTACGCGACCAGCCAGCTCGACGAAGGGCCGATCATCGAGCAGGACGTGATCCGCATCGACCACTCCGACTCGGTGGACGACATGGTCCGTTACGGCAAGGACATCGAAAAAACCGTGCTCGCGCGCGCTCTGCGCTACCACCTCGAAGATCGCGTGCTGGCGCATGGCAACAAGACGGTGGTGTTTCGCTAAAGACTCGAACCGGCATGATCAACTTCAGGAACGTGACCCTGCGGCGCGGGACCAAGGTATTGCTGGACAAGGTTTCGGTCGAGATCAACCCCGGCGAGAAAGTCGGGCTGGTCGGGCGCAACGGGGCCGGAAAATCGTCGCTGTTCGCGCTGATCGACGGTCGTCTGCACGAGGACGGCGGCGAATTCTCGCGCCCGCCGGGCTGGCGTCTCGCCCAGGTGGCGCAGGAGATGCCGGACACGGCGGAGGGCGCGACCGATTTCGTGCTCGCGGGCGACGCGCATCTCGCGGCGGCGCGCGCGGAAGCCGCCGCCGCCGAAGCCGCGGGCGACGGCGAACGCATGGCCTACGCCTACATGGCGCTGCACGACGCCGGCGCGCACGACGCCAGGGCGCGCGCGCAGGCGCTGATCCTGGGACTCGGCTTCAAGAGCGGGGAGCTGGACAACCCGGTCAACGGCTTTTCCGGCGGCTGGCGCATGCGCCTGCAACTGGCGCGCGCGTTGATGTGCCCGTCCGACCTCCTGCTGCTCGACGAGCCGACCAACCACCTCGACCTCGACGCGCTGGTCTGGCTGGAAAACTGGCTCAAGCGTTACGCCGGCACCTTGATCGTCGTCAGCCACGACCGGGAATTCCTCGATGCCGTCACCAGCGTCACGGTGCACATCGACAACGGCGCGCTGACGCGCTACGGCGGCAACTACAGCGCCTTCGAGGAAACGCGCGCGCTGGCGCTCGAATTGCAGCAGAACGCCTATCTCAGGCAGCGGGAAAAGATCGCCCGGCTGACGAAATTCATCGACCGTTTCAGGTTCAAGGCGACCAAGGCGCGGCAGGCGCAGAGCCGGCTCAAGGCGCTCGAGCGCATGGAAAGACTGGCGCCGGTGCTGACCAGCGCCGAGTTCACTTTCGAGTTCAGGGAACCGGCCAGCCTGCCCAACCCGATGCTGGTCATGCTCGACGCCGATTGCGGTTATCCGCCGCCGCCGGAAAGCGCGCCCGGATCGCCGCCGGCGGTGATCGTGCGCAAGGCGGCATGCACGGTCAACGCCGGCCAGCGCATCGGCATCCTCGGCGCCAACGGGCAAGGCAAATCGACGCTGGTCAAGACCATTGCCGGCGTCCTGACGCCGCTCGGCGGCGCGCTCACCGAGGGCAAGGGCCTGAGCATCGGCTATTTCGCCCAGCAGGAACTCGACGTGTTGCGGCCGCGCGACAACCCGCTGGAACATCTGCGGCGGCTGGCCAGAAGCGGCCCGCCCGACGGGCCGCCGGGGCGTGAACAGGAACTGCGCGACTTCCTCGGCTCGTTCAATTTCAGCGGCGACACGGTCATGCAACCGGTCGGCACCCTTTCCGGCGGCGAAAAAGCGCGCCTGGTGCTGGCCATGCTCGTCTGGCAGCGGCCAAACCTGCTGCTGCTCGACGAGCCGACCAACCACCTCGATCTCGCCACCCGCGAGGCGCTGGCCGTCGCGCTCAACGAGTTCGAGGGCAGCGTGATGCTGGTCAGCCACGACCGCGCGCTGCTGCGCGCGGTGTGCGACGAGTTCTGGCTCGTCTCCCGCGGCGGCGTGGCGCCGTTCGACGGCGACCTGGACGACTACCAGCAATTCCTGCTCGACGAAGCCAGACGCGCGCGCGAAGCGCAAAGGGCCGATCTCCGGGAAGAAAAGGAAGCCGTCGCGGCGACCGACGCGCCGCCGCGGGCGAACCGGCAAATCAAAACGCTGAAGCGCGATCTTGACAAGCTCGAACAACGCCTCGCCGAACTGGAAACGCGCCGCCGGACCATCGAATCGCGCCTCGGCGAACCCTTGCCGCCACGCGAAATCGGAGAACTCGGGCGGGAACTGCAAGCGGTCAACGA
>JAISNE010000305.1 GCA_031276375.1 Accumulibacter sp. | reverse complement strand
GCGAGGATTGGTACATGTGGGGCGACTGGGGAATCGTCGCATCGCCCGGCGGGGAAGAGCCGCCGGATGTGCCGGATGTGTCCCCCGCCGGTTCCGCCGCGAAGAAACACGGGTGATGCCGAGTTGCGGCCAACCCCCTCGTGATACGCCAAAAAAGGACCGGAATCTTGACGCCTCGGACTTGAATATCAACGGCCTGTTGAGCGCAATTCGCCATCAACTCTCGCCCGACGACGCAAGCCCCGTCATTGCGAAGGCCTTCAGGCCCGTGGCAATCCAAACAGACCTCGACGATGTTTTGTCGTTCCAGAAAACCCGACCGCCGTTTGGATTGCCACATCGCGTGGCCCAAGCAATGGCGAGGAGTTCCTGACTCCTGACTCCTGACTCCTGACTCTCACGACGGCTGCCGCTGATTTTTGCCGCGCGCCTCGATCCCGCCGAGGAAAATGTCCACCGCCGTCCCGATCCGAGCTTCGATTTCTTCCTCTCCGGACGGTTCGTGCAGCAAAAACAGGCGTTCCATGTAGAAATTACCGCGCAGCATGCCGATGAAACAGTTGGCCGCCAACAGGCAATCGGGAGATTCGATTTCTCCCCGCTCGCGCGCGGCTTCCAGGATTTTCGCCAGTAGCGCCGTGCCTTTCCCAGGACCGTTGGCGAAGAAGCTTCTTGCGCGCGCCGGGGACGCGAAGTTGTCCTGCATGATGATGCGACCTATGCTGACGCCGCGTTCCGACTCCAGGACGTTGACCAGGCGGCGAGCGAAATGGACAAGCGTTCCGCGCAAATCCGCGCTCCGGTTCACGTCGTCGGTCAGGGACGGAAGGATTTCGGCGGTCACTTCCGCCATCAGCGCGTCGCGCAGTCCTTCCTTGCCGCCGAATTCGGTGTAGATGCTGCGCCTCGATCCGCCCGCGCGCTTGATGATCGCGTCGAGACTCGGCCCGGCCACGCCCAGTTCGACCGAGAGTTCCTTGGCCGCCCGCAGCAGGGCGGCGCGGCGCTCGCTGGCAGTCAAACGCCGGGTTTTTGCCGGGGAGCGCGCGAGCGGCGCCGGTGTCCGACTGTCCTGCTGGCCGGAACGAATGTCCGTTTTTTTCTTCGATTCGTCCGCTGGATTCGTTTTCATGAGATAGCCGTATTTCGGGGGAGAGAAAAACCGCGATCCGCTGCCCGGACACGTCATCGCGCCATTCGCGGACAGGACGCCCGGTCGGGTGTCGGGTGGGCGCCCTGGATCGATTCTACGCCAACGATATTTTTCCACGGCGGCGGTATCGCGCGGAAGCGGCCCCGTCGTTTTTTCCGCCGCCGTGCTTGAACTGCTTGGTACCAAGCAGTACCATTGCTTCCGGCCGTTTCGCGGCCAGGAAAAACCCTCGATGACCGATCCCCGGAACCGCCGACATGAATACGCCTCCCACCGCCCCCGCTCCGTCCATCCCGCCGGCGGAGAATAGCGGCAAGCGCCGGCGCGCCTTGCTGTTGCTCACGCTGCTGCTGCTCGCCGTCGGCCTGGCCTGCGGTGAATATTGGCGGCGCGTGCTGCGCTGGCAGGAGACGACGGACGATGCTTACGTGGCCGGGCATATCGTGCAGATCACGCCGCAGGTGGGGGGAACGGTGAAGGCGGTGTTCGCCGACGATACGGACGCGGTGGAGGCGGGCGACGCGCTGGTGGCGCTGGACGACGCCGACAGCCGGGTCGCGCTCGATCAGGCGGAGGCGGCCTTGGCGCAGGCGGTGCGGACGGTGCGGGCGCTCTATGCCGACAATGCCGCCTTGCGCGCGCAGGTGGCGGCGCGGCAGGCGGAGGCCGAGCGCCTGCACGCGGATTGGGCGCGGCGCGCGGCCTTGGTGGATAGCGGCGCGGTGGCGCGCGAGGAAGCGGAGCGCGCCAGGGATACGCTCAGGGCGGCGCGCTCGGCGCTCACGGCGGCGCGTGAGCAGTGGGCGGCGAACCGGGCCTTGACCGAAGGCACGGAAATCACCCGTCATCCGGGCGTGCTCCTGGCGGCGGCGAAGGTGGAGGAGGCGTGGCTGGCCTGGTCGCGCTCGCGCATCGACGCGCCGGTGTCGGGGCTGGTGGCCAAGCGCGGCGTGCAGATCGGGCAGCGCGTGGCGGCGGGCGCGCCGCTGATGGCGGTGGCGCCGCTCGCCACGCTGTGGGTGGACGCCAATTTCAAGGAAGTGCAACTGGGCAGGATGCGCATCGGCCAGCCGGTGACCTTGCGCGCCGATTATTACGGCGCGGACGTTCGCTACCGGGGCCGCGTCGTCGGGCTGGCGGCGGGCACGGGCAGCGCCTTCGCCCTGCTGCCCGCGCAGAACGCCACCGGGAACTGGATCAAGGTGGTGCAGCGCGTGCCCGTGCGCATCGAACTGGAAGCGGACGAACTCGCGGCGCATCCGCTGCGCATCGGGCTGTCGATGCGGGCGACGGTGGATATCCGCGACAACGGCGGCGAAATCGTCGCCAGCGCCAGGAAAATTGCCAAAGCGTTGCCGCCGGACGAACGGACGCCGTCCGGCGGCGCGCTCGATCAGGCTCGCGCGCGCATCGCCGAAATCATCCGCGAGCACGGCGGCGCGGCCCCCGGCGCGGCCGGGAAGTAAACACGCGATGAGCGTTCCCGCGATGCCCGCCCGGCTGCCGCCGCTCGAAGGCGGCACGCGGACGCTGGCGACTGTCGCGCTGGCCGTGGCGACCTTGATGAACGTGCTCGATACCACGATCGCCAATGTTTCGATTCCCACCATCGCCGGCGACATCGGCGTTTCCGCGAATCAGGGCACCTGGGTCATCACTTCGTTCGCCGTCGCCAACGCGATTTCGGTGCCGCTGACCGGCTGGATCGCGCAGCGCTTCGGGCAGGTGCGGGTCTTCGTCTGGTCGACGCTGTTGTTCGTGCTCGCTTCGTGGCTGTGCGGGCTGTCGCGCAGTCTCGACACATTGATCGCCTTCCGCGTTTTCCAGGGCCTGGTGGCGGGGCCGATGATTCCGCTGTCGCAATCGCTGCTGCTGCAATGCTATCCGCCGGCCAAGGCGGGCGTCGCGCTGGCGGTCTGGTCGACCACCACGACGGTGGCGCCGGTGATCGGCCCCATTCTCGGCGGCTGGATTTCGGACAATCTGCCGTGGGGATGGATTTTCTACATCAACATCCCGGCGGGGCTGGTCGCGGCGGGCGCGAGCTGGATGCTGCTCAAACACCGCGAACTGCCCACCGCCCGCCTGCCGGTGGACGCCGTGGGGCTGGCCCTGCTGGTGATCTGGGTCGGCGCGATGCAATTGCTGCTCGACCTGGGCAAGGAGCTCGACTGGTTCGCCTCCAGGGAAATCCTGGCGCTGGCCGTCGTTTCCGCCGTGGGGTTTTGCTTTTTCCTCGTTTGGGAATTGACGGAAAAACACCCGATCGTCGACCTGCATCTCTTTCGCCGCCGCAGCTTTGCCTCCGGCACCGTCGCGCTGTCGCTCGGCTACGGCGTTTTCTTCGCCGGCATCGTGGTGCAGCCCCTGTGGATGCAGCAATACATGGGTTACACGGCCACCTGGACGGGCCTGGCCCTGGCGCCGTCGGGACTGGTGGCGGTGCTGTTCATGGGCTGGGTGGGCAAATCGATGAATCGCATCGACCCGCGCGTTTTCGCGCTGGCCGCTTTCGTGATTCTGGCGATTTCCTTTGCCATGCGCGCCGGTTTCAACACCGACATGAGCTTCGCCGACATGGTCGCGCCGCAATTCGTGCAAGGCCTGGCGATGGCCGGCTTTTTCGTGCCGCTGTCGGCCATTCTGCTGTCGGGCATCGAGCCGGCGAAAATGGCCGCCGCCGCCGGGCTGTCCAACTTCGCGCGCATCACCGCCGGCGCCTTCGGCGCGTCGATTTCGGTCACGCTCTGGGAGAACCGCGCGATCATGCACCATGCCCGGATGAGCGAGGAAATCGAGCCTTATCGCCCGGCCGCGCGGATGGCGCTCGAAGGCTTGCAGCAACAGGGCCTGTCGCCGCAACAGGCGCTGGCGGTCATCAACCGCGCCATCGACGCGCAGGCCGCCACCTTGTCGGTGGTGGAGTTCTATTGGGCGTCGGGGATGGTGTTCCTGGCGCTGACACTGGTGCTGGCGTTCGCCAAACCGGCCAGGCGCGGGTGAGGCCGGAAAAAAAGCCCGCCATCGGCGGATGGCGGGCGGAGACAGAAGAAAAGACCGGCGCGGATCAAACCGCCGCGGGCGCTTCCACCGTCTGGGAACGGAAGAACAGCTTGAGCAGTTCCATGGCGACTGGCGAAACGAAAAGGAACGGCAGCATCAGCAGCCAATCGTTGGCGGACAAGGGCAGCGTGTCGAAGAACGGGTTGAGGAAGGGCACATAGACGACCAGCAGCACCGCGAGGAAAGAGGCCAGCACGGCCCAGACCATCCAGCGGTTGGAGAAGACGCCGATGGAAAAGATGCTGTGATGCTCGGAACGCGCGGTAAAGGCGCGCAGAAGCTCCGAGCCGCAGAGCGTGACGAAGGCGATGGTCTGCGCCATCATCAGTTGCTCCGGGTACCGCTGCAACGCCAGATAGAAGACGGCGAGAATGGCCAGGGCATCGACGATGCCGACGACCGCGATGCCGATGGCCATGCTGCGGTTGATGACGTGCTCCCTGGGCGAGCGCGGCGGCTGCTGCATGATGTCGGTATCGCCTTTCTCCAGCCCCAGCGCGAGCGCCGGCGCGCCGTCGCTGACCAGGTTGAGCCACAGGAGTTGCACCGGCAGCAGGGGAATCGGCATGCCGGCGAGCATGGCGCCGAAAATGATGAGAATCTCGCCGATGTTGCAGGCCAGCAGGAAGTAGACGAATTTGCGGATGTTGGAGTAGATGATGCGGCCTTGCTCGATCGCCGAGACGATGCTGGCGAAATTGTCGTCGGTGAGGATCATGTCGGCCGTCTGCTTGGCCACGTCGGTGCCGGTGATGCCCATGGCCACGCCGATGTTGGCGCGTTTCAGGGCGGGCGCGTCGTTGACTCCGTCGCCGGTCATCGCCACGACGTGCTCGCGCGATTTCAGTGCTTCGACGATCCGTGTCTTGTGCTGCGGCGATACCCGGCAGCAGACGTCGAGATTCGGCGCGACCTCGGCCAGTTCGGCGTCGCTCATCCGCTCGATTTCCGGCCCGGTGAGCACCAGCCCGCCCGGGGTCAGCAGGCCGATGTCGCGGGCGATGGCTTGCGCCGTGTCCTTGTAGTCGCCGGTGACCATGATGCTTTTCAGACCCGCGCCGCGCGCTACTTTCAACGCTTCGATCACTTCCGGGCGCGGCGGGTCGATCATTCCGAGCAGGCCGATGAACACCAGGTCCCGCTCGACGGCTTCCGCCGTCATTTGCGCGGGAATTTCCGCCAGCGGACGATAGGCGACGGCCAGCACGCGCAACGCGCCGGCCGCCATGTCCCGGTTCTGTTCGAGGATCGCCTGGCGCGCTGGCGCGTCCAGCTCGACGCTCTGCCCGGAGACCGAGTAGCGGGCGCACAGGTCGAGCACGACATCCGGCGCGCCCTTGACGAAGGCGATGATCGGCGCGGAGTCCGGCAGGCCGGCCGCGGCGCGCCCTTCCCACCCCGCGACGTCGTGCAGCGTGCTCATCCGCTTGCGCTCCGAATCGAACGGCACTTCCTGCACGCGCGGCAGCGTTTTTTGCAGCTCCGCGCTCAGGTAGCCGGCCTTGGCGCTGGCCACCACCAGCGCGCCCTCGGTCGGATCGCCGATGATGCGCCAGGCTTCCTTGCCCGATTCCTGGCTGTCTTCTTCCAGCCGCTCCAGCCGCGCGTCGTTGCAAACCAGCGCGCCTTGCAGCAGCAGCGCCGCGTCCGCGTCGCCGCGGGGGTCGAACGGGTCGTCGCCGGCCAGAAACCGCCCCGCCGGGTTGTATCCCTCGCCGCTCACCCGGAAGCGTTTGCCGCCGGCCCAGCCTTGCACCACGGTCATCTGGTTCTGCGTCAGCGTTCCCGTCTTGTCCGAGCACACTACCGTGGCGCAGCCGAGCGTTTCGACCGCCGGCAGCTTGCGGATCAGCGCGTTGTGCCGGATCATGCGCTGCATGCCCAGCGCCAGGCAGATGGTCACGATCGCCGGCAATCCCTCGGGCACCGCGGCGATGGCCAGGCTCACCGCCGTCATGAACAGGCCGATGATGTCCTTTTTCTCCGCCCGCAGGTAGTTCAGGAATCCGTCGCTGAACGCGCTGGCCAGATGCGTGTCCCGGAACAGGCCGTAAATGAACACCAGACCGCAGATCAACAGGCAGGCGGTGCCCAGCAGCTTGCCCAGATGTTCGAGCTTCTTTTGCAGCGGCGTGCTTTCCATCTCGAAGGATTGGAGCATCTCCGCGATCATGCCGATCTGCGTGTTCATCCCGGTTCCGGTGACCATGCCGCGCCCGCGTCCGTAGGTAATCATGGTGCCCATGAACGCCATGTTCTTCCGGTCGCCGAGCGGAACCTCGGCGTCGCATACGCCGGCCGCGTTTTTCTCGACCGGCACCGATTCCCCGGTCAGCGAGGCTTCCTCGATCTTGAGATTGACCGTCTCGACCAGGCGCAGGTCCGCCGGCACGTAATTGCCGGCCTCCAGCAGCACGATGTCGCCTTCGACGATCTCGCGGCCGGGAATCGTCGTTATGCGCCCGTCGCGCACGACCTGGGCGTTCGGCGCGGACATTTTCTTGAGCGCGGCCAGCGCCTGCTCCGCCTTGGATTCCTGCACCACTCCGACCACCGAGTTGAGCACCACGATGAACATGATGGCCACGGAATCCACCACTTCCCCAAGGGCCAGCGAGATGACCGCGGCCACGATGAGGATGATGACCAGATAATTGTTGAGCTGATCCCAGAGCATCGCCATGAAGCCGGGACGCGGCTTCTCGGTCAATTCGTTGGGTCCGTGCCGGCTCAATCGCGCCGCCGC
>JAISNE010000293.1 GCA_031276375.1 Accumulibacter sp. | reverse complement strand
GCGCGGTTTCGGCTGGATCGAGGGCTGGCGCGGCGACATCCTCGTCGCGCTCGAAACCGGCGCCGGCGGCGAGATCCGCCGCTGCCACTGCCACGACCCGTCCTGGCAGAACTGGCCGGCGCTCGAACACGCGATCATCGACAACATCGTTCCCGATTTCCCGCTGATCAACAAATCGTTCAACCTGTCCTACGCCGGACCGGACCTTTAGGTAGCCGACCATGTTCCCGATGCTTCGCCAGATCCTCCGTACCGGCATCGTCAGCGAACCCGCCCCGGACGCCGACGAAGCGTTGCGGAGCGCCGCGCAACGCCTGTCCGAGGCCATGCTCCGCCGACTCGGGCGCGCGCTGGTCATCCGCCACATCGACGCCGGCTCGTGCAACGCCTGCGAGCTGGAAATCCACGCGCTCTCCAACCCGTATTACAACCTCGAAGCGCTCGGCATCAAATTCGCCGCCAGCCCGCGCCACGCCGACCTGCTGTTGGTCACCGGCCCGGTCGCCAGCAACATGGAGGTCGCCCTGAAGCGCGCCTACGACGCCACGCCCGAGCCCAAACTGGTCGTCGCCGTCGGCGACTGCGGTTGCACCGGTGGCATCTTCGGCGAGAGCTACGCCAGTCGCGGGCGCGTATCCAACGTCATCCCGGTCGACGTCGCCATCCCCGGCTGCCCGCCCGCGCCGCTGCGGCTGATGCAGGGCATCCTCGCGGCCATCGCCCCGGAAACGGCCAAGGACCAAGAGACGGCCGCGGAAGGCCAATAATGGCCGCCGTCACGCGCCGGCTACTCATCGAAGGTCGCGTCCAGGGCGTCGGCTTCCGCTGGTCGCTGATGGAAAAGGCGCGCCAACTCGGCCTCGACGGCTGGGTGCGCAACCGCGACGACGGCAACGTCGAAGCCCGGATCAGCGGCCCCGCCGAAGCCGTCGACCTCCTCACCGCCTGGGCGCGCCGCGGGCCAGCGCGGGCGCGGGTAGACCGCCTCGTCTGCCAGGACGAACGCCGGGACGCTGGCGGCGAGGAAGCGCCGGCGATGCCCTCTCGGTTCATCCTGAATTCCTCAGTCACGACTCCCGCCGCCAGCCGAGCCACGCCAGGGCGCGAATGAGAAACTCCGGCACCACGCTGAAGATGTAGATCGTGACCATGGCGTGCAACCCCGCCGCCAGCAGGAAGAGGCTCGGGATGCCATGACCCTTGTCGAGGAACAGGCTGGCGCCGACGGCGGCCAGCACCATGAACAGGGAATTGAGGATGTTGTTGGCGGCGATGATCCGCGCCCGGTATTCGACCGCGCTGCGTTGCTGCACCAGCGCGTAGAGCGGCACGCAATAGAGGCCGCCGGAGGCGCCGAGCAGCAGGAGATCGGCGAGGACGCGCCAGGCGCCGCCCCGGCCCAGGGCTTCGGCCAGCGGCAAGGCCGCGCCGGCGGCCCCGCCCGGCGCGGCGAAGGCCAGGTCGGCGCCGAAAATGACCATTCCGAGCGCGCCGAGCGGCACCAGTCCCGGCTCCACCAGCTTGCCGCGGCGGCGGGTGAGCCGTTCGCACAGGAGCGAGCCCGCGCCGATGCCGATCGAGAATACCGCCAGCAGCGTGGTCACCAGGCTTTCATCGCCGCCGAGCACGCCCTTGGTGTAGGCCGGAAACTGCGCCAGCAGCAAGGCGCCGTAGGCCCAGAACCAGGAAATCGCCAGGATGGAGAGAAAGACGCTGCGTTCCTGGCGCGCGAAGCCGATGCAGCGCCATGTTTCGCGCAGCGGATTGGCGGCGATCGCCAGTTCCGGCGCGGGCGCGGGGGCCTCGGGAATGGCGCGGCTCGCCAGATAACCGCCGACCGCCACCGCCAGGCAGATGGCCACGATCCAGCCGACGCCGCCGTCGAGGCCGGCCAGCAGGCCGCCGGTGAGCGTGCCGAGCAGCACGGAAACAAAGGTGCCCGCTTCCACCAGCGCGTTGCCGCCGATCAGTTCGTCGGGGCGCAGGTGCTGCGGCAGGATGGCGTATTTCACCGGGCCGAACAGCGCCGATTGCAGGCCCAGCAGGAACAGCGCCGCGAGCAGCACCGGCAGGCTTTGCCGCCAGAAGCCAAGGGCGGCGAGCATGACGATGACGATTTCCAGGAGCTTGGTCGCGCGCGCCAGGCGCGCCTTGTCGAACTTGTCCGCCAGTTGCCCGGCGGTGGCGGAGAAGAGGAAGAAGGGCAGGATGAACAGGCCCGCCGCCACGTTGGCCAGGACTTCGGGTTTCATGCTTGTCCACGAGGCCGCGCCAAAGGTGAGCAGCACGACCAGCGCGTTCTTGTAGGCGTTGTCGTTGAACGCGCCGAGGAACTGGGTGACGAACAGCGGCCAGAAACGGCGCTCGCGGAACAGGGAGAACTGGGAGTGCTGGCCGGTCTTGCCGGTGGAGGTTTCATCCATGCGGGCGTGCCTCGAAAAAAGCGCGGGTGGCGAAGACCCGCGGCGGGAAGGATTTGCCGTTCCACGACAGGGCGCGCTTCAAGGCCAGGTCGAAATAGAGCGGATTGTGTTCGCGCAGCGTGTCGAGGTCGGCGACGGCTTCCCGCGGCAGCAGGCCGTGGCGGGCCAGCGCGGCGGGCGAGACCAGCGGCAGGATGCCCGGCAGCGGGTAGTCGGAGCCGTTGAGCAGGCGTTCGTGCCAGTCGTCGCGTTCGAGCAGGACGCGGAGGACTTCGGGCTTACGGTTGCGCAGCACGATGGCGGAGATGTCGCCGAAAAGCCGATCCTTCCATTCCGGCCGCTCCATCAGGCGGGTGAACAGCTCGAAGCTCGCGCGCCGCGTCCCTGGCCGGTCGAGGTCCTCATCCATGCCGGCGGTGGCGCAATGCGCCACCACCACGCGCGCGCCCGCGTCCAGCGCCCGGCGCAGGCGCAGGGGATTGCCCAGATATTCCAGGCTCGCGTTTTGCGCCGCCTTTTCCGCGCCGCAATGGGTAATCAAGGGCAGGCGCAGGCGGGCCAGCGCGGCGAAGAAGGCGTCGCAATGCTTTGACGCGGGATCGATGTTCTGCGCCGCCGGCAGCCATTTCACCGCCTTCGCGCCCTGCGCCGCGGCGGCTTCGAGCCGGTCCACCGCGTCGGGTGCGCGCGGGTGGATCGAGGCGACCCACTCGAACACGTCGGGCCGCGCCGCCGCCACGCGGCGGGCGTAATCGTCGGGGACGTAGAACGTGCTTTGCCCGGCAACGGGATGGCCGCTGTCGTCGTGATACCAGTCGAAGGCGAAGAGCATCGTCTTGAAGCCGGGCGCCACGTTTTGCGCGAGCAGGGCGAGGCGCCGCGCGTAGTTTTCGTCGACGCTGCCCGGCTCGGTCGACACGCAGCCGGCGTTGAGATAGAACAGGCGCTGGCCGTAGAGCACCGGATGCCACAGGCTCAATAGTCGCGGCCCGATCCTCAGCCCGTTGGCGCTGTCGCCGATGCCCGCCAGATGGACGTGGCCATCCCACACCCGCGCCGGATCGAGTCCCTCCCAGACCCTGGCGAGCCACGGACTTTCGGTCAGGGCGTCGAGCGCCGGATCGCGGCAGGGGTTGAGCAGGAAGGGCCGGCGCGCGTGCGCGCAGAAGGCCGCGCCAGCCATCGCCAGCGAAGCGGCCGCCGTGAGGAAGCGGCGGCGCGTCGGCAGGGTCCTTGTTTTTTCCATCGTAAACTCACTCCGGTTTGAAACTTGATGTGGGGCCGGCTTCTAGCCGGCCATTCGCAAACCCTGACCGGCAAGATGCCGGCTCCACCAAAGTAGGGGGAGCATCCTGCTCCCCTGGCCGGCTGGAAGCCGGCCCTACTTTTTACTTTCAGTCCTCTTCGACCAGACCTTGCAGTTTCACGTAGTCGGTCTTGCCGGTGCCGAGCAGCGGCAGCGCCTCGATGCACACGATCTTGCGCGGCACCGCCAGTTCGGGCAGGCCCCGTTCCCGCGCCGTCCTTTGCAGCGCGGCGCGGTCGAGTCCGGCGGCGGTGGTAAACAGCACCAGCGTCTCGCCCTTGCCGGGATCGGGCCGGGCAATGACGGCGTGCTGCCCCTCGGGCGCGGCGGCGAAGGCCAGTTTTTCCACCGCTTCCAGGCTGACCATCTCGCCCGCCACCTTGGCGAAACGCTTGACGCGGCCAAGGATGTGCACGAAGCCGTCGTCGTCGAGCTCAACGATGTCGCCGGTGTCGTACCAGCCCGCCCCGGCGTCTGATTCCGGCGCCTGCAACACGCCGGGCCGGTCGACCTTGAGGTAGCCGCTCATCACGTTGGGGCCGCGCAAGTGCAGGACGCCGCCGCGCTCGATGCCGGGCACCGAGCGCAGGCGGTATTCGATCCCCGGCAGCAGTTGCCCCACGGTGCCGCGGCGGTAGGCCATCGGCGTGTTGACCGAGATCACCGGCGCGGTCTCGGTGGCGCCATAACCTTCGAGAATGCGGATGCCGAACTTCTCGAACCACTGGTCGCGCACGGCGTCGGCGAGCTTTTCCGCCCCGGCGACGACGTAGCGCAGGCGGTAGAAGTCGTAGGGATGCGCGAAGCGCGCGTAGTTGCCGAGGAAGGTGCTGGTGCCGAACATCACCGTGCAGCCGCGGTCGTAGGCAAGCTCGGGAATCACGCGGTAATGCAGCGGCGAGGGGTAGAGGAAGAGACTCGCGCCGGTGAGCACCGGCAGCAGGGTGCCCGCCGTCAGCCCGAACGAGTGGAAGATCGGCAGGACGTTGAGCACGCGGTCGTCGATGGAAAAATCGATGATCGCGCGAATCTGCGCGATGTTGGCGAGGATCGCGCGGTGCGAGAGCACCACGCCCTTGGGTTTGCCCTCGGAGCCGGAGGTGAACAGCACCACCGCCGCGTCCTCGGGACTCGCCGCGACTTCCACCGCGCGCGGATGCCACAAGGCCCAGGCCATCAGCCAGAGCTTGTCGAAAAAGCCCATTTCCGCGCGCAGGTCCTCGAGGTACACGATGCGCTCCAGCCCTTGCAGTGCGGCCAGCTTGTCGGCCAGTTTGGCCTGCTCGACGAAGGCGCGCGAAGTAATCACCAGGCGGATGTCCGCCGCCGCGCAGGCAGCCTGCATGCCATCGACGCCGGCGCTGTAGTTGAGCATCGCCGGCACGCGTTTTTGCGCCGACAGGCCGAGAAACAGGCCGACCGCCGGCATCATGTTCGGCAGCAGCAGACCGACGCGCTCGTCGGGGCGGGTCAGGCGTCCGGTCAGCCGCCCGAGCGAGAGCGCGGCCTTCAGCAGATCCTGGTAGGAATACTCCACCTGCCTGATGTCTTCCACCATGTGGCGGTCCCGCCCGTGCAGTTCGATCGCGTCGCACAGCGCCCCGTACAGGGTGCGCTGCTGCGGCCGCGCCAGCGCCATTTCCTGCATCAGGCGGCGCAGCGCCTCGCCCGCCTTGCGCCGGCGCGCCCGGGCGGTCGGCGCGTCCGGCATCGGCAAGGCGGTCAGCGGCAGCACGGTGAGGGTGATGCGCGGAAACAGCTTGCGCGGACGTCCGTGGAGCCGCGAGAAATAGCTGCGCGACGGTCCGTCGAGACGCACCGGCAGGAGTGTCGCGCCCGTCTTCGCGGCCACGAAGGCCGGCCCGTCGTAAACCTTCATCAGGCTGCCGGTGCGCGTGATTCGTCCTTCCGGGAAAATCACCACGGGCCTGCCGGACTCGATCAGGCGGATGACCCGCTTCATGGCCATCGGATTGCCCGGATCGACCGCCAGATAATCGGCCATCAGAGCGAGCCAGAAACGCCAGAAGCGGCGCTTCACCACCTCGGTATGCACCACGAACACCGGGTTCCCGAGCGGCAGGAACAGCCCGAGCAATATCCCGTCGAGAAAGGACTCGTGATTGGCGATCACCAGCAAACGCCGATCGCGCGCCGCCCCGGCCGCCATCGCCCGCTCCATCCCCTGCACCCGCACGCGGAAGAGGAGCCGCGCCAGCGTGCGCACGATGGCGTGAAGAAACACGCGCAACACGGATTCCCTCGTGTTTTTGTTTGTCATAATCATGATTTTCGCTATGTCGAGTTGAAAAAATTCAGCAATGCGCGCGCACATAGTCGAGCACATCGCCGAGCGTTTCCTCCAGCCGGCGCCGGTTGATCCAGAACCACACTTCCTTGCCGATCTTCTCCGAACACAGCACGTCCGCCTCGCGCAGGATTTTCAGATGATGCGACACCGTCGAGCGGGTCAGCGTCGACACCGCGGCGATCTGCCCGACATTGAGCCGCTCGCCCTTGTCGAACAACATCAGGATGCGTTGCCGGTGCTCGTCGCCCAAGGCCGTGAACACACGGGACATTGGACGCCATTCGGGCGGGATGGAACGGGTATAGTCGGTTTTCATATCGATGATCTTAGTTATATCGTTGCGTTGTGTCAACCCTTCGATACCAGGTTGCCGCCACACCATCGTGATACGCCAAAAATGACGGCGGTAGGCGAGAGCGCGGCTCGCATTGCGGGCGGGACGCCCGCGCTCCACTCTCTCGCGCCAAAATCCGGGAGCGCGGGCGTCTCGCCCGCTTCGTGGGACTTATACAAAGTTGTAGTCAAACCCTCGCGATGCGCCAAAAAATGGCCGAAATCCTGATGCATGGCCTATTGAGCGCAACTTGGTTTCAAACCGGAGTTTTTCCCGGACGACGGCATTCGGACAGCCAAACGAGACGCCGCGCCGCCTGGAAATCCAGGGGACGGGTTGCAAGCCCGCACCGCAGAATTGGGGAATATATGCTCTTCGGAAAACTGGTTTTTGTTGCAAGTTTCTGGTTTTTCAGTTCCGCCGCGCTATCGCAGCAAATCATTTACCATTGCGAGAAGAACGGCGGTAAATTGATTTCCGACAAGCCATGCGCGGAATTCACGGCCAAGGAAAGCCGGCGTGTGCGAGTCGAGGATTTGCCGCCGCTATCGACCGTGCCGAGGCTTCCCGACAGTGAGCGGCAACGCTTGAAAGCGCGGCCGGATCGTCCCGACCGGGAAAGTCCGCGACTCCCGCGACTCCCGTTATTCCAGCGGGAAACGCAAATCGAGGTGAGCGAAAATCAAGATATCAATGAAAAGAAATGCGCCGATCTTCAATACTATAAACAACATGTCGCCGCTCTTCGGCGGGCGGTGGATAACGAATGGCTGAATTCGGAACATCGCCGCGTCACCGATGATATTTCCCGTTTGAACTGCGGTTCCTGAATGGATGGAAGCCGGCAAGACGCGGCCTGACGCGGCAGGCAAAGCAGGGCTGGTCAAGCCGAACCCCCGCCTCATCCGCCTTCGGCGGTTTCCAGCCGGAGTCTGTTTTGGATAAAACGCTTTTCGTCGCGCTTGACTGAAATGTCTTCCCTGCCTCCCGCCATCCTGCTCATCGGGCCCACGGCATCGGGCAAAACGGCGCTGGCCTTGTGGCTGGCCGAGCGTTTTCCGCTCGAACTCGTCAGCGTCGATTCGGCGCAGGTTTTCCGCGACATGGATATCGGCACGGCCAAGCCCGATGCCGCCGTCCGGCAGGCTTTTCCACATCAC
>JAISNE010000286.1 GCA_031276375.1 Accumulibacter sp. | reverse complement strand
CTGCCCAAGGGCTACCAGATCAGCCAGTACGAACGGCCGGTGGTCGTCGGCGGCGAGGTGGCGATTTCGGTTGGCAAAAAGGAAGAAACGGGCGGGGAAGTGACGGAAAAGACGATCCGGCTGACGCGCGCGCATCTCGAGGAAGACGCCGGCAAATCCTTGCACGAGGATTTCCACGGCAAGTCGGGCATCGACCTCAACCGCGCCGGCACGCCGCTGCTCGAAATCGTCACTGAACCGGACATGCGCTCGTCCGCCGAGGCCGTTGCCTACGCCAGGGCGCTGCACGCCCTGGTGCGCTGGATCGGCATCAGCGACGGCAACATGCAGGAAGGCTCGTTCCGCTGCGACGCCAACGTCTCGGTGCGTCCCGCGGGGCAAAAGGAGCTTGGCACCCGCCGGGAAATAAAGAATCTCAATTCGTTCCGCTTCCTGCAGCAGGCCATCGATTACGAGGCGCAATGGCAGATATCCACGCTAGAGGATGGCGGGCGCATCGAACAGGCGACCGTGCTGTTCGACCCCGCGAGCGGGGAAACGCGCGCGATGCGGACGAAGGAGGACGCGCACGATTACCGCTATTTCCCGGATCCCGACCTGCTGCCGCTCGTCATCGAGCGCGACTGGATCGAGCGAACGCGCGCGGCGATGCCGGAACTGCCGGCGGCCAGGAAGCGGCGTTTCATCGATGAGTTCGGCCTGTCGGCTTACGACGCGGCGACGCTGACCTCGGCGCTGGACGTGGCCGATTACTTCGAGGCCGTCGTTTCCGTGGCGGGCAAGAGCGCGGCCAAGCCCTGCGCCAACTGGGTCATGGTCGACCTCGCGGCCAGGCTCAACCGGGAAGGCAAGGCGCTTGTCGAGTCCCCGGTCGGTGCGGCCCAGCTTGGCGGATTGGTCGCGCGCATCGTCGACGGCTCCATTTCCAACAACATCGCCAAGAAAGTATTCGACGCCCTGTGGAACGGCGAGGGCCAATCGGCCGACGAGATCATCGAAAAACAGGGGCTTCGGCAGATCACCGACGCGGGCGCCATCGAGGTCTTGCTCGATCGGGTGCTGGCGGACAACCCGGCGATGGTGGCCGAATTCAAGGCGGGCAAGGAGAAGGCGTTCAATGCGCTGGTCGGGAAAGCGATGAAAGCGGCCAAGGGCAAGGCCAATCCGCAACAGGTCAATGCGCTGCTGAGCGAGAAACTGGCGCGGGGAAAGCGTTAGTAGGCAGTCACCTTGAATTTGACACAACCGTTGGGAAAGAATCATCGGATGACCCGAAGCGTTTCCCACCCCGTCATTCCCGCGCAGGCTTAGAATCCAGAAAAGGCGCGGAATACTGGATTCCCGCCTGCGCGGGAATGACGGGTATTTTGGCCGCCTCGTCTTAAAAAAAGCGAGAAGGGGCATGAAGGCATGGCCTGATACAGAGGACAGAGGACAGAGGGCGGAAGACAGAAAATTCAGTCATTTTTTTCGTATCACGATGGTTTGGCGGCAACTTGGTATGAAAACCTGTCCATCGAGTCCTTGCTTTCCAGCGTGACTGACTACTGGCAATTGACGGAAAAACTCTTTCAGCGCGGATAAAACGGGGACACGGGCAACGCGGCGGCGGAAAGGTCTCCAAGGTTTCCGGGCGCCAAGGGTTCGCGCCGAAAGCCGCTTGGCGGCTTCCCGGCGCGTCGTTACGGCATTTTCATGCGCATGCGCTGCCGCAAGTCGAGAAATCGCTTGCGGTCGTCGTCGTATTTGCTCTGGATGGCCTCCATATCCTTCTTCCTGGCTTCGACGACCGCTTCCTGCTCCTTGATCTCCAACTCGGTGTCCTCCAGTCCTTTCTTGATCTCGGCCGGCAATGTCTTTTTTTTGTAGAATTCGGCCTCGTTCTCCAATTTCTTGCGCTGCTCCCTGATTTCGCCGATCCGCGCCTCGATGTTGCCGATGGTCTTCTGGATGTCTTCGAGCGCATGCTTGCGCATTACTTCGATGTCCTCCAGGCTGGAGTATATCTCCAGCAATATCTGGTCCTTGCGCTGCTGTTCCTTCTGCGCCATCTCCTCCTGCCGGCGCTTTTCTTCCGCGGCGGCTTTTTGGGCTATTTCCTCGGCGCTCGGCGGCGCCGCGACTTCACGGAGAGTCCGCCCGTCCGCGCCCAGCTCGCGGTGGGCGCGTCCGTAACAACCCTGGGGCAGGATATCGCCGCAGACGTATTTGCCGGCGGCATCGAAGCAACAGTAGAACTTTCCGTCCGCGGACGAAAAAGCCGTGCCGGCCGATCCCGCGAACGCCAGGAGGGCCGCGAAAAAGAAGGATTCAATGCGCTTGCGCAACGCCGTATTTCTCCCGGTAACGCGACACGGCCGCTTCGTGGCTCACGAAGTCGGGGCGCTGTTTCAAGAAGGCCATCAGGTCGTCGAGCGTCGCCACGGCGACGACTCGAAGGCCGTGATCCCGCTCCACTTCCTGCACGGCGGACAGCGCGCCGCTCCCGCGCTCCATGCGATCGAGCGCGATGACCACGGCGCGGGGCGCGGCGCCGGCGGCGCGGATGATTTCCACCGACTCGCGCACCGAGGTGCCGGCCGAGATCACGTCGTCCACGATCAGGACGCGGCCGGCCAGCGGCGCACCGATGATGTCGCCGC
>JAISNE010000237.1 GCA_031276375.1 Accumulibacter sp. | reverse complement strand
CGTATGGCCCGGCGCGTCCGGGGTCGGGCCGTTGTAGGTTCCGACCATGCCGTCGCAATAGTTTTCCAGACCGGCGTCGCATTCCTCGCAATGCTGGCAGCTATCGACGATGCAGCCGACGCCGACCAGATCGCCCACCTGGAACCTCGTCACCCGCGCGCCCACGGCGGACACGCGCCCGACGATTTCATGACCGGGAACGCAGGGAAAATGCGTACCCGCCCATTCGGCGCGCACCTGATGCACGTCGGAGTGGCAAACGCCGCAATAGGCGATGTCGATTTGCACGTCGCGCGCGCCGGGAGCGCGGCGGGTGATTTGCATTGGCTCCAGCGGCTTGTCGCCCGCATGGGCGCCGTAGGCGTTTGTTTTCATGATGTTATCCTCAAGTTGATCCGGTTGATTGGGTTGGGCGGCTGCCTGCCGCGACATTCGTTCCGGGATGCGCGTCGATACGAAGCGGAAACGTCCCGCGGTTCGAAGTAGAATCCCTAGAGTCAACTCCATGTTAACCCTTTTTCAAATTTTTTTTGTAAAGGAACCTCATGGCCATGACCATTGCGGCCATCTGTGAAAAATACGGCCTCACGGTGGATACTCTGCGCTATTACGAGCGCATCGGGCTGATTCCGGCGGTAGGACGCGGCGCCGAAGGCGCGCGGAACTGCTAGAGAATTTCAATAATGATATTGCGCGTCAAACTGCCTCTGTGTCCCGCAAAGGTAGATCGGAAGAATATTTTCAAAGTCAAATACCCCCGGCAAAGCCGGGGGCTTGGTAAAATGCTCTCCTCTGTTTGCAATGTTTGCCATGGCAGACTCTCAAGCCTTTCCTCTTTTCTTGAATTCTTCATGAATTCGAGGGGAAACGTCAGCCTCCGTCCTCTGTCCTTCAAGCCCCCGGCGAAAAGCACGCCAAATTCGACCCGGAGCGGACGACGGAAACGCCGGGAGGCCCATTGACGCGAATCGGCTATACAATCGACGCCAGAGTTATCCGCGAGGAGGAAACGATGAGCACCGACGAGGTGAAGCGGGCGCATGCGGAGCGGATGGTCGCCGAGGCGATCCGCGGGCGTCAGCAGCGCGAGCAGGGTTACCGGGAACAGGCGTTGAAGCTCTATCCGTGGATTTGCGGCCGCTGCGCCCGCGAATTCACGCGCGAGAACCTGCACCAATTGACCGTGCATCACCGCGATCACAACCACGACAACAATCCGAAGGACGGCAGCAATTGGGAGCTGCTTTGTCTTTACTGCCACGATAACGAGCACGCGCGGATGCTCGACACCGAGGCGGCGCGGCGGGCCGGGGCGGTGGATGGCGGGGCGGGCGGCGCGCGGGCGACGTCACAGCCCTTTGCCGGGCTCAAGGAACTGCTCGGGAAGGGCGGGCGCTGAAGGATCGCCGCCGGCGCGGCCCCCTGCGCATGAGACACGGCGGCGGATCAGTGGCGAAATATCGCCATCCCGGAGCATTTGGGCCATTCCACCGCGTCGAGCATGTTCTTGACGATCAGCCCGAGTTCGGTGTCGCCTTCGATGTCCAGCGCGCGGTTGAAAAACAAGGTGTCCGGATCTTCCTGGCGCGCGGCGATCCGCAGAAAAGCGGAGAGATTGGCGCGGAATACCAGGTCGGGCGTTTCCGGAACGGAGAACAAGGGATGGAAGCGGCCGTCGCGAAAGCCGAGCGCGATGCGGACGCCGGTATCGAGGATGTCGATCAGGAAGCGGCGTTTTTCCAGCAAGGCCAGATCGTCCTCGGGCAACAGCCGCATTCCGAGCACGGCGTTGAAGCAGGCCGCCAGCGCCACGGCGTGCGGCCATTGCGGCAACCGGGCGCCGACGCGGGCAATCAGTGGAGGCAGCGTGAAGCCGGGGATGGAAAAAAAACGATGGAACCCTTCGGTCATGCTCATTCTCCTTCTCCTTGTCCGCGCGTCATTTGATGGCGCGCGACGATGCCCGCTTCACCGAACCAGTAGCCGTCGACGAACCCGTCCGTCGCCCAGTCCGGGTCGGACAGGGGCGGTGTGCCGCCGCGGCGGGCTTCGTCGAAGGCGGCGATGATCTTGTCCATGTGCCGCGCTTGCGGGCTGATGCGCGCGATGTCGATGCCCATCGCCCGCATGTCCGGGATTTCGGCGAGCAGATTGCAGGTTTGCGCCGACATCGTCTGGATACCGTTGATCGCCAGGAACGGCTGTCCCTCGCGCGTTTTCAGCGTGATCGCTTCGGGATGCTCCATGCAGCGGAACTGGCAATCGTCCTTGTTCAGCTGGTAATGGCGGGCGGTGAAACAGCGCGCGGAAAAGGCGAGTGGCAACTTGCCGAAAGCAAAAACTTCCGTTTCCACGCCCTCGGGACGCGTCCGGTGCAAGGCATCGACAAGCGCGCGCGCGCTTTCGAGCGGCGGCACCCAGCGGCGCATGCCGTAGCGGTGGAAGGTCGCCAGCGTCGCGGCGTTGTAGATGTTGAGATGGGGGCCGGCGACGAAAGGACGGCCTCCGGCGATGTTGACCGCGCCCAGGTCGTTGGCTTCGAGCAGGCACGCGCGCATCCCGCCCAATTCATCGATCAGGTGGCGCAGCGTCTTCAGGTCGCTTTCCGATTCGAGCAGCGCCTGCGCCGAAACGACGACTTCCTTGCCGGCGCCGGTCAGCCGCCGCGCCAGCGCGATCCAGTCGTCGGCGCGCAGTTGCTGCCGGCGCGAACAAACGACTTCGCCGACGTAGATGATGTCGAGCGCCGGAACGCGCGCCATCTCGTCATAGAACTCCAGCACCTTTTCCCTGGGCCAGAAGAAAAGCAGCGGACCGAGCGAGAGCTTCATTGTTTGGGAATTCCGTGAAAGGTGATCGAGTGATACGTGAAAATATGGGGAACCGACTGGTACTCATCAGTCGGTAATTTAGAAACACCAGGATCGAATCGTCGTCATTGCGAGGCCCGAAGGGCCTCGCAATGACGCAATCCGGAGTTGTTTGCGTATTTGGCCTATTTATGTATACAAAATGACTAACTGCCGAGTAATGACTTTGGTTCATCGCATAGAATTCAAAATGACTACAATCTCACTATTGTTTATCGGGCGACTTCAGTAGTTGTCATAGTAGCTGTCAAATGCCCATCGGCAACTGCCATTACCACTTCCTGTCTTGCGGGTCTTTCTGTCAAAGGAAAACTCGCCATCGCATGCCCAGCCGCGTTCAATGACTCCCTTCAGTTCAGACCAGTTGCTCATAAGCATGGGATCATTCATCCAGGCTGGAGGATTTTTGTACATGACCCTGAGTTTGAACCGGAAATTCAAGTCTGAAAGAAAGCTCCCTCCGTATTGGCCATCCCCAAGCTGAATATTGACAATTTTCCCCACTTGAATATCGACGATTTCAACCGTTGGTTTGCCAAGTGGAAAACAATCCCGATGGCGTGGATCGATTCGATTCTTGTACTGGGGTGTCAGTTCAAATATAAGCGCATCGAACAATTTTCCTTTTTCCCTGCCTTCGCCAGGAACATTACTTTCGGCATGCTTGGTTAAAATTCCCAGCCGTTCGAGCATGTTCAGGTATGGAATCGTCTTCCTGGATACGCGATCATAGGGGGTGCGATCCTTGTTCGTGAATATCGCGACAGCATAATCCTGGCTGCGGTCTGGATTAAACCGGTAGAATGTCTTGTCGACTGGCAGTTTTCCACTGCTAGGCAGATGCAGACAGGCACTTGGCCCAGGATCACCAAATTTTTCCAGAAGTGACTCTTGTATCTCATCGATTGTCGGGGCGGCCAGCTCGGAGTTTTCATGTGCCCTCTTCAGAGCGTCTGATTTCTCCTGTTCCAATTCCCGGGATATCGAACGCGGGTTTTTCTTGCGCGCCCTGCCATTCAATATATCGTCGGCGTCGAACCATTCGTTTCCGTCACGGTAAATCCTTACGGAGTGTTCTTGACCGCCAATTTTTTCATTTATTTCCTGGAATACGGAGCGAATTTCCAGGCTTTTTGCCCAAGGCGCCAATTCGGCTTCGGAACCGAGACCAACCTTGCCGCGTACCTCATAAATTCCACCTCCGCCATGCTTGCCAATCATTGCAGGCGTTCCAGCGGTTCCAAGGTAACGGGGAATGCCGTAGACAAAGCATGCCGGATATCGTTTCGAATAGCTACTTGCAGACCATCCTTTTTCAGTGAGCCTGTAACGGATAACCTTTTTCATCTCGCCGCCAATATTTGCGACTGTGCTGAATTTTTCCAGCAGACCGGCCTTATTCAGCGCATCGAGCTGTCGCAACTGTATTTCACGATCCTTTGTCAGAGGCTTGTCGGAAATGAAATCGAAATGCCGGGCCATCGGGTGCTTTGCAATCGATTTCGCATCTGGCTCAGGACGAGATGGAATATAAACGCAGAGAGGATGATTTGGCTCTCCATATAAACTAATGTTAATGCCTTCTCTTTTCTCCCAAATAACACGGGCGACTTCGTCAATGTCCTTTATCGACTGATTGGCTTCAAGCGCATATGTTCCTTCGACGGACACCAAGCTCATCCAGAAGAAAGCGCCGATCGCGATTCCAGCAGGTCTCTTATTCATAAAAATCCTCATTACTCAGCAATCGGTAATTTAGAAACACCAGGATCAAATCGTCGTCATTGCGAGGCCCGCAGGGCCGTGGCAATCCAAACGGCCGCATGGATCGCCACGGCCCTGCGGGCCTCGCAATGACGCAATCCGGAGTTGTTTGCGTATTTGGCATATTTATGTATACAAAATTATTGACTGCCGAGTAATTAAATGATTCGGAGACATTTCGTTTTTCAAAATCACCGCCACGGCCGATTGTAAGCGCCGAGCGTCACTTGGGCGCCTTCCGAAACCTTGCCGAGTTCGGCTTGCCAGGCCGGCTTGACGGTAAAAACCTCCGGCCCCTGGGCCAGCGCGTCGAGCGCGGCGCGCAGGGCGCGCGTCACTTGCGCGACGTAGGCCGGGCTGCGCTGGCGGCCTTCGACCTTGACCGCCGCGACACCGATGCGGGCGATTTCCGGCAAGAGTTCGAGCGCGTTCAGGCTGACCGGCTCCTCCAGCGCGTAGTAGGTCGCGCCGCCCACCTCGAAGCGGCCCTTGCACAGCGTCGGGTAGCCGGCCGGCTCGCCGTCGTCGTAACGGTCGATCAGGATGCCGTTGAGCCGGGTATCGAGCCGTCCGGGCTTTTTTTCCCACTTGACGAACTTGGCCGGCGAACAGGCGCCCATGGTGTTCGGCGATTCCCCGGTGGCGTAGGAGGAAAGCCAGCAGCGGCCCTCGTTCATCACGCACAGACTACCGAAACAGAACACCTCGATTTCGACCGGCGTGTTGCGGATCACCAGTTCGACTTGCGGCAGCGTCAATACGCGCGGCAGCACGGCCCGCCGGATGCCGAATTCGCGGTGCGCGAAGTTGACCGCTTCATAGCTCGTCGCCGAGCCCTGCACGGAAAGGTGCAGACGCAGGTCGGGATGACGATTCCTGGCGTAGTCGAGCAAACCGGCGTCGGCCAGGATGACGGCGTCGACGCCCAGATCGACGGCGCCGTCGACGGCGGCGCGCCAATCCGCTTCGCGCCCCGGTTGGGGAAAGGTGTTGATCGCCAGCAGCACGCGCCGGCCACGCGCCCGCGCGTAAGCGATGCCCTCGACCATCGCCTTGCGGTCGAAATTCAGGCCGGCGAAATTGCGCGCGTTGGTGTCATTCCTGTAGCCGAAATAAACGGTGTCGGCGCCGTTGTCGACGGCCGCCTTCAGCGCCGGCAGACTGCCGGCCGGGCAGACCAGTTCGGGAATCCTGTGCCG
>JAISNE010000112.1 GCA_031276375.1 Accumulibacter sp. | reverse complement strand
GCCGACCACGAGGAAATGATGGCGGCGCTCAAGGCGCGGGACGGCGAGCGTCTCTCAAAAGCCCTGACCGATCACGTGGAGGAAAGCTGGGAACGGGTCAAGAGCGTCATTTGAGTCCAGGGCGTTCTCCATCGCGGCTCCACTTGATATTATCCAGGTCAAAATAAAAGCCGGGAGGTGTTCCCCTCGCCCGCTTGCGGGAGAAAACCCGGCGGTCTCGTGACAACGAACGTCGGGGCAAGCCGACCCGCCGCCCTCATCCGCCTTCGGCGCCTTCTCCCCCGGCGGAAAAGAGGGAAAAACCGGTCTCCTCCGGAAAGAATGGAACAATACCGGCCGACGCATGACAAAAGCTTGTATGCGCGGAGCGACGTTCGGGAGGCCGAAGGTATCTTCCTCAAACCGGTGATATCCTTGCTTTCCGCATCGGACAGCGCCCGGATTTCACGCCCGTGGCGAAATCGAGGTCATATTCGGGACGAGCGCGAAATCAGCGGCGGGCGCTCTTGTCTGTCACCGTAAACGAAGCTGGAAAAAACTTGCAATCTCTGCCAAATCATATCGGCCAAAGCTCCGGTATCCGGGGTTCATCGCGGGATTTCAAAGCCAGACTTCCAACCTGAGCAGGTTTCATCGAAAACAAATCCCGGTTGGAAACCTCCCCCTCCGGAGGGGATAATCTGGCATGGGAAATGCGTAAGCTCTTCCATGCTGTTTCGCCCGTTTACGGGCGTGGATTGAAACAAACGAACAGACAAACGAACGAACATGATGAAAACGATCTGGCGTCCCGCCCTGGTTTTTGCACTGGTCATTGGCCTGACCGTTGGCTGTTATTGGCCGGGATTGCAGGGAAACTACTTTCTGTTCGACGATCCGCCCAACCTCCAGGAACTTGGCATCCACGGCGGCGTCGTCGACTGGACATCGTTCCAGGCCTTTGTTTTCAATGGATTTTCCGGGCCGACCGGGCGGCCTTTGTCACTGGCGAGTTTCCTGCTGGACGACAACACCTGGCCGAGCAGCGCGCTCTTGTTCAAACCGACGAATCTGGCGATCCATCTGCTGTGCGGCCTGCTGCTTTGCTGGAGCGCCTTGCTGCTCTTGCGCAACCACGACATGAAAGAACACGAGGCGCAATGGATCGCCGTTTTTTCCAGCGCGTGCTGGCTGCTGCATCCGCTGATGGTATCGACGACGCTTTACGTCGTGCAGCGCATGGCGCAGCTCGCCGCGCTTTTCGTCTTCGCCGGCATCGCGGGCTATCTGCGCGGGCGATCCCTGCTGCCGGGCCGTCCCCGCGCCGCCTACGCCTGGATGACCGTTTCCGTCGGCCTGGGCACGCTGCTGGCGGTGTTCAGCAAGGAAAACGGCGCGCTCCTGCCCCTGTTGCTGCTGGTCGTGGAATGCTGTCTGCCGGAACGCTCGGGGCCGCGCCCGGCGCGGCTCTGGCTGGGCGTCTGTCTGCTGCTGCCGTCGTTGGCGCTCCTTGCCTATCTCGCCAGGCAAATCAATTTTTCGCCAGACCTCTGGCCCTGGCGTTCCTTCGATCAGCCGCAGCGCCTGTGGACCGAGACGCGCATCCTTTGGGAATATCTGCGGCTGCTGTTGATCCCGGCGATCGAAGGCCACGGACTGTACCAGGATGGCTTTGCCATCTCCAGGGACTGGTTGACGCCGTGGACGACCCTGCCCGCGACCATCGGCCTGCTGGCCCTGTTTTGCGCCGCGCTGTGGCTGCGCCGGCGCTGGCCCCTGGCCGCCCTGGCCATTCTTTTTTTCTTCGCGGGCCATCTGCTGGAATCCAGCGTCATCGGACTGGAGCTTTATTTCGAGCACCGGAATTATCTCTCCGCGGCCTTTCTGTTCCTGCCCCTGGGGCAAGGACTGCTGTTCATCGCGCGCAAATACAAGCCCGCGCTCGCGCTGATCGTCGGCGGCCTGACCCTGTGCCTGCTGGCCGGGTTGACCCTGCAACGCGCCCGGCTTTGGCAGGATGAAGACCAACTGCTGCTCTATTGGGCCGCGTCCAACCCGGATTCTCCCAGGGCGCATAACGCGGCGGCGGCCATCCTGACGGCGAACGGTCAGACCGAACAGGCCACCGCCATCCTCGAAGCCGCCGTCGAGCGCTTCCCCGATAACGCCATGCTCAACCTGCGTCTGTTGCTGCAAAGGATTTTCGCCCGGCAGGCCACCGAGCGCGACTTCGAGGCCGCCGGCCAGCGTCTGCTCCACCAGACTTTCAACGTGCAGGCCGTCCTGGCCATGCGCATGGTCGTCGACAATGTCATCGTGTCGGGGACTCCCCTGTTTTACAAGGACGGGACGCTCGGCCTGTTCGACGCGCTGGAGCGCAACAGCACTTTTTCCAGGTTCCCGGACCAGGAAAAGGAAACCGCTTTGCTCAAGGGGCGTCTGTATGTGGCCAAATCCGCGCCCGCCGAAGCCTGCCGGCAGTACCGGAAGGCCATTCCCCTATATGCCGATGTCGATCTTGCGCTGGTGATGGTGGCCGAAATCGCCTCCGCGAAGGATTTCGACTGCGCCCTGAGCCTGCTGGCGCTTACGGAAAAAGCGCTGGAGCGGCAAAAGGATCGCTCGCTGCACCAGCCGCGCGCGAGTTACGCATCCGAGATACAACGGATCCGCGAAGTCATCGAACAGGACATTGAACAGGAAAGGCAAAAGTGAACTCAAACCCCGCCTCCGCTGAAAAAATCAGCATCATCCTGCCGGCCAGGGATGAATCCCTGGCCATCGGCCAGACGCTGGCCGCGATCACCCAGATTTTCCCTTCCGCCGAGATCATCGTGGTCGACGACGGATCGGTCGACGACACGGCCAAGGTGGCGAGAGCGGCCGGCGCCATCGTCGTCAGCCATCCCTATTCCAAAGGCAACGGCGCCGCGATCAAGTCCGGCGCGCGCGCCGCCACCGGCGACACGCTGGTGTTCCTCGACGCCGACGGGCAGCACGATCCCGCCGATATTCCGCGCCTGCTTTCCCGTCTCGCCGAAGGCAGCGACATGGTGGTAGGCGCGCGGCAAGCGGGTTCCCAGGCCAGCCTGGGCCGCGGCGTCGCCAACTGGCTCTACAACCGGCTCGCCGGCTACATGACCGGCCATCGGGTCGAAGACCTCACCTCGGGCTTTCGCGCCGTGCGCGCGAAGAAATTCCGCGAGTTCCTGTACCTCTTGCCCAACGGCTTTTCCTACCCGACGACGATCACCATGGCTTTTTTCCGCGCCGGTTATTCGGTGGTGTATGAGCCGATCCACGCCGCCCGGCGAACGGGCAAAAGCCATATCCGGCTGATCCAGGACGGCCTGCGTTTCCTGCTGATCATTTTCAAGATCGGCACGCTTTACTCCCCGCTCAAGCTCTTTCTGCCCTTTTCCGTCCTGCTGTTTTCACTGGGCACGGCCTGGTACGCGCACACCTATATCGAGCAGGGCCGATTCACCAACATGAGCGCCCTGTTCTATACGGGCAGCATCGTCGTTTTTCTGATGGGGCTTATCTCGGAGCAAATCACCGGGTTGATGTACAAGGATTCGGGCGAGCGCCGGGATTGAACCTGGAAACCGCGGTGGGTCACTCGTTTTTTTGATCGATGCCAGGTTGCGGCCAAACCATCGTGATACGCCAAAAATGACGGCGGTACGCGAGCCGGAGGACCGAGGACAGAAGACCGAAGACAGTAGTATTCGCGGCGCGTGGCGCCGGTAACTGGCTGTCCTTCGTCCCTGATGTTTCCCCTCGAATTTCCATGCCCCCGCTTTTTTCAAGACGAGGCGGTCAAAATACCCGTCATTCCCGCGCAGGCTTAGAATCCAGAAAAGGCGGCGGAATGCTGGATTCCAAGCCTGCGCGGGAATGACGGGCGCGGGGGAACGGTTGGGTGTTGCGGGAGCTTGCATAGGTTAGCGTGAAAGAACATTGGAGCGCGGGCGTCTCGCCCGCTTCGTGTTTTTTGCGGGCGGGACGCCCGCGCTCCATTATGAAAAACATCTTTCATCTTCCAGGGTGGCGGCAACTACCATGATCGTTGGGAAGAATCATCGGCTGACCCGAAGCGTTTCCCACCCCGTCATTCCCGCGCAGGCGGAAATCCAGCATCCCGCGCCTTTTCTGGATTCCAAGCCTGCGCGGGGATGACGGGCGCGGGGGATGGCCGGGTGTTGCGGGAGGTTGGATGCCCGCCTATGCGGGAACGATGCCAAGTTGCGCTCAATAGGCCGTTGATACTCAAGTCCGACGTGTCAGGATTTCAGTCATTTTTTTTCGTATCACGATGGTTGGGCGGCAACCTGGTATGAAAACCTGCCCATCGAGTCCTTGCTTTCCAGCGTGAATGACTACTACTTTTTGGGGCGCCCTTCCCGTTGGGTTTCCGCGCGCGCTTCCCTGCCCGGACTCGTCAAAAAAGCTAATTGCGATTGCCCCGACCGCCATGACCGCTTCGCCGTGCCCGCCGTCTCGTCGCGCTAGAATAAGGTTTTCTTCGTGGACGCCACCATGTATATCATCGCTCCCAGCATCCTCTCGGCCGACTTCGCGCGGCTTGGCGAGGAAGTGGTCAACGTCGTCGATTCCGGCGCCGACTGGATCCATTTCGACGTGATGGACAACCATTACGTGCCCAACATGACCATCGGCCCGGTCGTCTGCAAGGCGATTCGGCCGCTGACGCAAGCGCCGATCGACGTTCACCTGATGGTCAAGCCGGTCGACCGGCTGATCGGCGAATTCGCCAAGGCCGGCGCCAACCTCATCACTTTCCACCCGGAAGCCACCGAACACATCGACCGTGGCCTGTCGCTGATCCGCGAAAGCGGCTGCCAGGCCGGGCTTGTATTCAATCCCGCGACGCCGCTGCATTACATGGACTACGTGATGGACCGGCTCGATCTGGTGCTGCTGATGGGCGTCAACCCGGGCTTCGGCGGCCAGAAGTTCATCCCCTCGACATTGACCAAGCTGCATGAAGCGCGCCAGCGCGTCGACCGGCACGAACGGGAAACGGGCCGCCGCATCCGCGTCGAGATCGACGGCGGAGTGAAGATAGACAACATCGCGGCCATCGCCCGAGCCGGCGCCGATACCTTCGTCGCCGGCTCGGCGATCTACGAAGCCGGCAAGGATAGCGATCCACACCGCTACGACGCGGTAATCGCGGCCCTGCGCGCCGAGTTGGCGCGCAGGTGATGTTCGGGGGTCAGGGGTCGGGGATCAGGGATCGGGGGTCAGGGGTCATATTCTCCGACGTGGCTGGCCGCTGTTCCGAGCGCGGGATATTTTTTTATCGTTCCCCGCCCGGAGAGCGGCACAGCTTGCCCGAACGCCCATTGTCATGGAACCGCCGGCTTGGCCGCATCCCGGACGATTCGGCGGCCTACCCCGGAATGAACCATCGCAGCGGGATTTCCACGAGTTTCGGGAAAATGGTGAACAACAGCAGCAACACGATTTCGATCCACATGTAGGGCAAGACCTTCCTGATGATTTCGTCCAGGGAGATCTTGCCGACGCCCGCGGCGACGTTGAGCACGGTGCCGACCGGCGGCGTCAGCAAGCCAATCATGTTGTTGAACACGAACATGAATCCGAAGTAGATCGGGTCGATTCCCGCCTTCAGGACGATCGGCATCAGCACGGGCGTGAGGATCAGGATCGTCGGCGTCGAGTCCATGGCGGTGCCGACCAGCAGCACGACGAGATTGATGGCGAACATGAGCAGTATCTTGTTGTCCATCACCGGCGCGAGGGTCTCCGCCAGATGCGCCGGAATGTTCGCCACGGCGATCAGCCACGACGATACCATCGCCGCCGCCGCGAGGAACATGACGACGCTGGTCGTCTTGGCCGAGGTCACCAGCACGTGGGTCATGTGGCTGAATTTGAGTTCCCGGTAGACGACGAAGCCGACGAACAGGGCGAAGAAGACCGTGACGGCGGCGGCCTCGGTCGGGGTGAAAACGCCGCCCCGCAGTCCGACGATGATGAAGACCGGCATGATGAAGGCCCAGATCGCGCCCTTCGCCGCTTTCAGCACGACCTTGAGCGGTTGTCTGGGCTGAACCTTGTAGTGTTCCTTGCGCGCGATCCACGCCCAGGTCGCCGCGAGACAAACCCCGAGCAGCACGCCGGGCACGATGCCGGACATGAACAGCTTGGGAATGGAGACGTTGCCGGTGACGCCGAAAATAATCAATGGCACGCTGGGCGGCATCAGCGGCGGTATGATGCCCGCCGCCGCGATCAGCGAGGCGGAGTGGCTGCGCTTGTAGCCCGCTTCCTCCATGACCGGGATGAGGATGGCGCCCAGCGCCGCGACGTCGGCCACGGCCGAGCCGGTCAGACCGGAAAAGAGCAGGGTGGCCAGAATGGCGACGTAGCCCAGTCCGCCCTTGACGTGGCCGACGACGGTGATGGAGAAGTCGATGATGCGCTTGGAAACGCCGCCGGCGTTCATCAGTTCGCCGGCCAGGATGAAGAAGGCGATGGCCATCAGCGGAAAGTTGTCCGCTCCGTCCAGCAGCGTTTGCGCCAGGATCTGCGTGTCGAACATGTCCAGATAGAGCAGCAGCGCGATGCCGCTCATGATCAGCGAGTGGGCGATGGGAACGCCCAGCGCCATCGCGGCCAGGAGCGAGCCAAGGAACACGGTCATGGTCATGATCATGGCTTTTTCTCTCCTTCCCTGGTTTCGTCGAGGGTTTGTTCGATGAAATTCTGTTCTTCCGAGTCGACGGTCATGACCAGCTCGCGCTCGTCGATCTTCCGGGTAATCAAGCGATAGAGATTGTTCAGCGCGATCGCCACCATGCCCACGCTGCACACGAAGCCGGAGACATAGACGAAGGCCAGCGGCAGACGCATCGACGCCGACACCTGGTTTACGGTCAACTCCGTGAGTTTCCACGTGCCGTCGGCGCACAGGCCCATCGTGATGGCGACGAGAAGATTGCTCACGACGAACACTCGCCGCCGGTTTTTCACCGACAGCCGGCTCACCAGCGTATCCACGCCCAAGTGGGCGTTTTCACGGGAAGCCACGATGGCTCCCAGGAAAATCAGCCAGATGAACAGGTATCGGGACGCTTCCTCGGCCCAGGTGATTCCCGAATTGAAAATATAGCGTAATACGACGTTCCCGAAAACGAAGACGGCCATGCATGACAGACAGATCGCAATCGCCGCGTGCAGCACGCGATTGATTATCCTGGAAACCGCCGTTGGCCACTCGTTTTTCTGATTGATGCCACCGGATGGCAAAGTTTCTTTCTTTTTCATCGGCTCACTTATCGGGTGAGGCCGTTACACGCTCGGGTGCGCCGCCCCGGAGCGCGCTGGCGGTGTTGCTCCTCCTGGCAGGCATGAGCCTGCCGCGTCGAAAGCGCCGTGCCAGCCCACTCCGGGACAGCACACCCGAGCGCGTCCAACTGCGGTTTCTAGGATTATCCTAGAAACCATGCTCGTCCGCTCGATTTCCCGAATGAAGGCCGGATGGCCGGGTTTTCCTCCTCTTCGTCCGCCGGTCCGCCGGGCATCCGCCGGCGATGACCCCGGACATTTCATCGAGTCGCCGATTTATGAAAAAATGCCGAATATTTCCCAATCCACCAGGACACATTCGTGGCTAAGAAGCGTTGGACCTCGTTGCGTATAACCCTGACCGCCGCGGCGCTGCTCGTCCTGCTGTCCGGTTGCGACGCCATCCAGCAGCAGATGGGGATCGAGACGGCGGCCAAGGTGGCGCGCGACGACGCGGACGGACGCGCGGTAGGCGGCGCCTGCCGGCAATCCGGCCGCGCCATCGAAGACTGTTACTCCATCTATTCGTGGCTGCCCAGGGCCTCGATCTACGAGGGATGGCGCGACATGGACGCCTACATGCGCGAAAACAAGCTGGAAACGATCGCACCGCAGCTGCCGCCGGTTCAGCCCCCGCCCCCGCCGCAGCCGAAAACGCGGAAAAAACCGCCGCCAGCCAAAGACGGCGCCACGCAAAAATCCACTTGAGCGTTCAGAGGACAGGAGACAGGAGACAGAGGACAGAGGACAGAGGACAGTCAGTTACCGGCGCTTCGCGCCGCAAATAGGACTGTCTTCGGTCTTCTGTCCTCTGTCCTCTGGATCGCCGCGTCGCGCCATCCGAGCAATATTTCCGGCGGCTTCGCCGCCGCGTTGAACGATCCTGGATTGCCACGGCGCGCAGCCCGAGCAATGACGAGGTTTTTCCCGCCTTGCCGTGGCGAATACTTTTGTGTGAGCGGGCGCGGCAATCCAGAGGACAGAGGACAGGAGACAGAGGACAGAGGACAGTCAATTACCGGCGCTTCGCGCCGCAAATATGACTGTCTTCAGTCTTCTGTCATCTGTCCTCTGAATCACCGCAGCCCTGCGCGCCTCGCGATGACGGGTATGAGCACCCCGCGCCACCGGACGGAAACCGAGCCGCCCCCTCACCACTGGCGAGGGGGAATTTTCAGCGCGGTGGCCCCGCGGTCATTTCACGTTCTTGTTGTACAGGTCGAGGCTCTTGATGATGGCGAGGAGTTTGGCGTCGTCTTCGGCGAGATATTTGGCGAATTCTTCCGGGCCTTTCCAGGTCGGCAGGTCGCCCAGTTTCGACAGCGTTTCCAGGTAGCCTGGGTCCTTGGTGGCTTTTTCCAGCGCTTTGGCCAGGATTTCCTTGATTTCCGCCGGGGTGCCCTTGGGCGTGACGAAGGAGCGCCAGACTTCGCCGGTCACGTCGTAGCCTTGTTCCTTGAAGGTCGGGACTTCGGGGTAGGTTTCGAGACGGGTCGTGTCCAGGACGCCGAGGACGCGGAGGACGCCGGCCTTGTATTGGCCGTAGACTTCGGAGGGATGCAGCACGCCGGAGTCGATGTGTCCGCCGGCCAGCGCGGTGATGACGCCGGAGCCGCCGTTCTTGAACGGCATGGGTTGCGTCTTGACGCCGGCGGCGGCGAAGAATCCTTCGATGGGCAGGTGGGTGCCGCCGCCGACGGCGGCGACGCCGAGCGTCATGTCGCCGTTCTTTTCCCTGGCCGCCTTGACGTAATCGGCAAGGTTCTTGATCGGGGACGCGCTGTTTACCACGAGGAAGATCGGCGCGCGCAGGAACAGGGCGAGCGGGTCGAGGTCCGCGCGGGTGTAGTCCAGACCGCCGTAATGGATCTGGTGAATCAGGCCGGTGTTGTTGATCAGCCCGATGGTGTATCCGTCGGGACGCGAGTGGGCGACGTAGCTGGCTCCGACCGTACCGCCGCCGCCGGGTTTGTTGACGATGACGATGGGTTGGCCAAGCTCCTTTTCCAGCGGTTTGGACAGGGCGCGGGCGACGATGTCGGAGCCGCCGCCGGCGCCCCAGGGCACCACGATGGTCACCGGACGCTGGGGAAAATCGGCGGCCGCGGATGCCGTGGCGCCGGCCGTCAAAACGCATGTCATAGCCAGGATGGTTGCCAGTCTTTTCATGATGTTCTCCTAAAAGTGAAAGCGGAACTACTGTGGAACGGACTATTGCGGTATTTTCCTGCCCGTTTTCCATTCGCGGTAAACGGGCCAGCACAGCGAGAAAATCGTCAAGAGGATGAACGCCGCGGAAATGGGCCGGGTCAGGAAGACGGTGAGGTCGCCCTTGTTGGCGATGTAGGCGAGGCGCAGGTTTTCCTCGGCCAGGGGGCCGAGAATCAGCGCGATGCACACGGCGGCGAGGGAAAAGTCGTACTTTTGCAGGAAGTAGCCCATGATCCCGAAGGCCAGCATGGTGTAGAGGTCCGTCGCGTTCATGTTGATGGCGTAGGAGCCGAGCACGCAGAACATGACGATGCCGGTAATCAGGTGGATTTTCGGCAGTTTCAGCACCTGGGCGAACATCCTGACGCCGGCGAGTCCGATGATGACCATGAAGATGTTGGCGACGAAACTGCCGGTGAAAATGCCGACGACGACGTCGGGGCGTTCGACGAAAAGCATCGGTCCGGGCGCCAGACCCTGGATCATCAGGCCGCCGACCAGCACCGCGGTGACCGAATCGCCGGGGATGCCGAGCGCCAGGAGGGGCACCAGGGCGCCGCCGCAGACCGCGTTGTTGGCGGTTTCGGTGGCGGCCACGCCTTCCAGCTCGCCCGTGCCGAAACGCTCGGGATGCTTTGAATTGCGTTTGGTCTCGCTATAGCTGATCCACGAGGCCGTGCCCGACCCGGTGCCCGGAATGATGCCCACGACGGTGCCGATGATGGAGCCGCGCAGCAGGGTTTTCCAGCAGGAAAGCATTTCTTTCATGTTCGGGATGCTGCCGGAGAGTTTGACCGTCACCTCGGTCTTTTCAACAATGCGCTCGACCTGGACCAGCACCTCGGAAATGGCGAAGAGTCCGATCAATGCGGGAATGAAGGCCACGCCGTCGGAAAATCCGGTCATGCCGAAGGTAAAACGCTGGACGCCGCCGATCGGATCGGAACCGATGGTGGACAGCAGCATGCCGAAGCAGCCGACCAGGATGCCCTTCAGAATGTCGCTGGAAAGGCTGGCGATGATGGCCAGACCGAAAGCGGCGAGGGAGAAGTATTCGGCCGGGCCGAATTTCAGCGCCATCCTGGCCAGCATGGGCGCCATCGTGGCGAGCACCACGCAGGATAAAAGACCGCCGATGCCGGAGGCCAGGGTGGCCATCCCCAGGGCTTTCAGTGCCTGCCCTTTCTGCGCCAGCGGATAGCCGTCGAGCACCGTCGCGGCGGACGCCGGGGTGCCGGGGGTCTTGACCAGGATCGACGAAATGCAGCCGCCGTAGATGCCGCCGATGTAAATGCCGATGAGCATGTTCAGGCCGAGCACGGGGTCCATGCCGAAGGTCATCGGAATGAGCAGCGCGACGCCCATGGTGGCGGTCAGCCCCGGCAAGGCGCCGATGAGCGTTCCGCCGAAAACGCCAACGAAGATCGACCACAGGCATTCGGGCCTGAATACCGCGAAAACGTATCCAAAGGTACCGGTGAGTTCCATTTCGCCTCCTCGAAAACTTCTAAAAAGGGATGTTTCGCGCCGTATCAGAAAAGATGCGAGGGGAATCCCGGCAGTTGCACCATCATGATCTTGGTGAACCCGACGTAGCCCAGCCCGATGATGATCGCGGGGAACAGCAGGACGTGCGCCGGGCGCCTTTCCCCGAGCATGAACATGCCGGCGGGCAGGGCGAGGCACGAGGACAGGAGAAAGCCCAGAGGCTCGTAGATCAGGGTGTACGCCAGCAGGAGCACGACGAAGAGCGCGATGCGCAAAAGCGTGTTGCCCCTGGCGAGCGGGGATCCGCTGGAAGCCGTCGCGCCGCGCCACAGGCTGCGGGCAATCAGCGCGGCGGACAGGATGGCGATGATCGAGGTCATCACGCCGGGGAAAAATTCCGGCCCGATGGTGTGCTGGTACCCCACGCCAAGCGGCAGCCGGGAAATCTGCCACCAGGCAAAGCCGCAAAAGAACAGAAAGACGATACCGATGTATGTATCGTGATTGGCTTTTTTCATGAGAACCTCCTTGTTCGTTATCTTCGGAAAAGCAATCGGGACGCGGGGAGCGCGGAAAAACAAGAGATCGTTCGCTCCCGATCTTCAGCCTTCTTCAACTTTTTTCCGGCGCCTCCGCGTTTCGCCATCGCCATTTTCCGGCCGGTGACTTGCGCGCGGCGCCGTGACTCGTACATCCGATCCAGAATCCTCCAGTCTAAAAACACCATGCCTGCTTCACCATCGGACCGGCCACCGGGCCTTCCGGGTCGATCCAGCCGCCCCGCTTCACGCCCCGGCGGGCGGCGATCCGTTTTGCCATCGGGGATGCCGGTAAACCGCCGGATTGGCGACGTGCGGCCAATGCTCTCCGCGCAGCACGGCCAGGGTTCCCTCCGCCGTCAGCGTGGAAGTTCGGGCCGCCGATTCCCTGGTCAGCGCGGCCATGTGCGGCGTGGCGATGAAATTGGGCAGCGAGAAGAGCCGGTTTTCCTTCTTCATGGGTTCGTCGGCCATCACATCGACGGCCGCGCCGGCCAGACGCTTCGAACTCAAGGCGTCGAACAGGGCGTCCTCGTCCACGATTTCCCCGCGCGCGCAATTGATCAGGAAAGCGCCCGGTTTCATCGCGGCGAACTGGCTGGCGCCGAACATCTTCCGGGTTTCCGCCGTCGCCGGCATATGCAGCGACACGATGTCGCACGAGGCCAGCAGCGCGGCCAGTTCCTTCTCGCGCCGATAACCCTGGGTTTGGGCGCGCTCGGGGATGAACGGATCGTAAACGGAAACCTCCATGTCGTTATTCCGGCAAATCCGCGCCGTTTCCCTGCCGATGTTGCCGAAGCCGACGATGCCGACACGCTTGCCGGCCAGCTCGACGGCCGCGTATTTGTTGCGGATGCCAAAGTCGCCGCCGGCCGTCCTGGCGTGGCTTTCGCACACGTTCTTGCCGATCGCGTAAATGAGCGCCACGGCGTGTTCGGCGACGGAGCGCAGATTGGCGCCGGGCGCGATGACCACCGGAATGCCCGACTCCGTCGCCGCCGCCACATCGACCGTGTCGATCCCGACGCCGGGGCGGGAAATGACCCGGAGATTCGGACACGAGGCCATCAGCTCGCGGTCGATCCGTCCGACGCGCAGCACGATGGCGTCGGCCTGTCCGGCCAGCGCCAGGTTCTGCCGCAGATCCGACGAATCCGCGACGATCGTTTTCGCTTCGCGCTCCAGCATCCGCATGCCGTCCTCGTAGAGACGGTGCGACAAAAGGACGACGCTCATCGCCTCGCCTCCAGGAAGCGGGCGATGCGCTCGCGGATCGCGGCGATTTTCTCGTCGATGCGCTTTTCCTCGTCCGGGCGGGTCGGCTCGGTCGGCAGGATGACGCGCTTGTCGAAAAAGCCCAGCCGGCTGAGCGCGTATTTCGTCGAGGAAGTCTGGCTCTTGCTCAGCGGCCAGATCTCCGAAATCTCGGAAAGGATGTCGTTGCAGGCCATGGTGTTGGCGATGTCGCCTTTCCGCCCATACTCGTACATCATGACATGCGGCTCGGGGAACAGCGGCGCCATCGACGGAATGTAGCCGTCCGCGCCGAGCAGCAGGCTGGCCGCCGAGAGGTTGCTCGCGCCCTGGTGCAGCACGAAATCCGTGCCCTTGAAATGCGCGAGGCATTTCTGGAAATCCGGGAAGGAGCCGGAAGTGTCCTTGTAGCCGATGACCTTGTCGATTTGCGCGATCCTGAAGATCGTTTCCGCCTTGAGCGTCTGCCCGGTAAACGGCGGAATGTTGTAGATGAACAGATCGACGTTCGTCTGCCGCGAGATTTCCTCGAAATGCCGCACCGTCTCGTCCTGGGTCGCGTGGCGCGAGTAAAACACCGGCGTGACCACCGCCGCCGCTTCGCCCATCTGTTCGAGGCGCTTGATGTTCTCGATCACGCGCCGGGTGCTGCTGTCCATGACGCCGGCCATCACCGGAACGCGCCCGCCGGCCTCGTCGATGGCAATGGCGATGGCGCGGTCGCGCTCGCCCTGGGTGAGCGCCATGCACTCGCCATTGGAACCGGCCACGAAAATGCCGTGGATACCGTTGTCCACGCAATGGCCGATCAATTTTCTCAAACCCTTTTCGTCTACGTTCTCGCCGGCGTCGACCGGCGTGACGATGGGGGGAATGACTCCGGTATATTTCTTGCTCATGGGTACGATCCTTTATCGTGGGTTAGCGAGGCGCCGCGCCGGGAAGCTCTTCCGGGCGGATGTTGTCCGTCTGTCCATAAATGAACATGGCATCGATCCGGCCGCCGGGGTCGAACTCGAAAACATGCCATTCGTTTTCGGGAAAGTGCAGCAGCATGCCGTCCGTCAGCGGCAATGAATGTTCCAGCGCGTCGGGTTCGCCGCCATGACGCACCCGCCCGCGGTCGCTGCGGATGATGTAAACGCACTCCTCGGCATGACGGTGAGGCGCCATCGGCCCGTATTCGCCGGCATAGGTGCCGAAGGAAACGCTCATCCTGGAACTTTCCATCGGCCCATCCCGCCCCACGGCCTTGTAAATGACGCGCCCCGGCAGGACTGTTCCCTCAAGCTTGTGTGTATCGACAAAATCCATCTTTCACTCCATTTGACATCACGCTGAAAAAACGGATGGATCGCCACGGAAGTCATTGCGCATCGCGGCCTTCTCCATCAATGCTCGGCAGTCGGTAATTTTGTATGCATAAATAGGCCAAATACGCAAACAACTCCGGTTTGCGTCATTGCGAAGCCCGACGGGCCGTGGCAATCCACGCGGCCGTCTGGATTGCCACGGGCCTTCGGCCCTCGCAATGACGACGATTTGATCCCGGCGTCTTTAAATTACTGACGGCCGAATAAAATATCTGGCGGAACACAAGCCCCCCTCTCTTGATCGTCGCCAACGGCGCGAAAACCCGTCTGGCGGTCGCCTCCCCGCCGAACCGGTCGAACAG
>JAISNE010000077.1 GCA_031276375.1 Accumulibacter sp. | reverse complement strand
TCCTTGCCTTCGGCGCGCATTTTCCCGGCTTCCTTGGCGCCCTGTTCGCCGTGGCAGGCGATGAAATCGTCGTAGGCGATGGTCTGGGCGCGGATGAAGCCGCGTTCGAAGTCGGTGTGGATCACTCCGGCGGCCCGCGGCGCGGTGTCGCCTTTGTGGATCGTCCAGGCGCGCACTTCCTTGGGGCCGGCGGTGAAGTAGGTTTGCAGGCCGAGCAAACGGTAGGCGGCGCGGACGAGGCGGTCGAGGCCCGGTTCTTCGAAGCCGAGGTCGGCCAGGAAAAGTTGCTTTTCCTCGTCCTCCAGCTCGACGATTTCCGCTTCGATGGCGGCGCAGATCGGCACCACTTGCGCGCCTTCGCCCAGGGCGCGATCGCGCACGGCGTCCAGATGCGGATTGTCCCGGAAGCCGTCCTCGGCCACATTGGCCGCGTAGAGCACGGGCTTGGCGGTAATCAGGCAGAACGGTTTGAGGTTGGCCCATTCTTCCCTGGAGAGGTCGAGCGCGCGCACCGGCTGGCCCCGGTCGAGCTGGGCGTGGCATTTTTCCAGCACGGCGACCAGCAGCCGGGCTTCCTTGTCGCCCGCGCTGGCTGGCTTGCGGTAGCGGTTGAGCGCCTTGTCGACGGTGGCGAGGTCGGCCAGCGCAAGCTCCAGGTCGATGATTTCGATGTCGCGGAGCGGGTCGATGCCGCCGGAGACGTGCACCACGTTGTCGTTGGCGAAGCAGCGCACCACGTGCAGCACGGCGTCGGTTTCGCGGATGTTGGCCAGAAACTGGTTGCCGAGTCCCTCGCCCCTGGACGCGCCGGCCACCAGTCCGGCGATGTCGACGAATTCGGTCACCGCCGCGACGATCTGCCGCGGCTTGACGATCGCCGCCAGCGCGGCGAGCCGGGCGTCGGGCACTTCGACGATGCCGACCGACGGCTCGATGGTGCAGAAGGGATAATTTTCCGCCGCCACGCCGGCCTTGGTCAGCGCGTTGAAGAGGGTGGATTTGCCGACGTTGGGCAGGCCGACGATGCCGCATTTCAAGCTCATGGTGAAATTCCTGTTCGTTGAATCGGTCAGGCCGCCGGGCCGTGCAAGGCCCGCTGCGCCGCCGCGTAGTCGCCCGCGCCGAGCTTCGGCCAGGCGAGCAGGCAGCGGTCGATGGCCTGGTCGATGGGTTCCTGCTCCTCGCGGCGCGGCGGCTTGAGGACGTAGTTGATGACTTCGTGGCGCTCGCCGGGATGGCCGATGCCGAGGCGCAGGCGCCAGAAATCCGGGGAACCGAGATGCGCCTGGATGTCCTTGACGCCGTTGTGTCCGCCGCTGCCGCCGCCCTGCTTGACGCGGATGCCGCCGGGCGGCAGGTCGAGATCGTCGTGGATGACCAGGATCTCGTCCGGCAAAATCTTGTAGAAGCAGGCCAGCGAGAGTACCGCCAGCCCGGAGCGGTTCATGAAGGTCATCGGCTTTTGCAGCCACATCCCGCCGTGCCGCCCGACGAGTCCGTGGAACTTGCCTTGCGGCGCCAGCGCCACCCCGAGGTCGGCGGCCAGCCGGTCGATGAGCCGGAAACCCAGGTTGTGGCGCGTATCTTCATACTCGCCTCCGGGATTGCCGAGGCCGACGATCAGGCGGGGCGCTGCCATGCGATGCTGTCCTTCATGGAGGCGATGAAAAGGAAAAGCCGCCGCGGGCGAGTCCGCGGCGGCTTGCGACCATTTCCCGCACAGCGCCGACAACCGGCATCGGAATTCCGCGCCGGATCAGGCGCCGGGCGCGGGTGCGGGCGCGGCGGCGGCGGGCGCGGCTTCGCCTTCCGCGGCCTCGCCTTCGGTTTCTTCGACCACGGCCTTCTTGGCGGTGATGGAGACGACCAGCGGATCGTCGCCGCCATGCACGACCGGCTTGACGCCCTGCGGATAAACGAGCTGCGAAACGTGCAGGGACTGACCGGACTTCAGCTCGCGCAGGTCGACTTCGATGAACGCCGGCAGGTCTTGCGGCAGACAGCTCACGTCGATTTCGGTCATGGCGTGCGAAACCACGCCGTCGCCGAGCTTGACGCCCGGCGAGAGTTCGGCGTTGATGAAGTGCAGCGGCACCTTCTGGTGCAAGACCTTCGTGGCGTCGACGCGCTGGAAGTCGACGTGCAGCACCAGCGGCTTGTAGGCGTGCATCTGGACATCGCGCAGCAGTACGGTCTGCGCCGTGTCGCCCAGCTTGAGCGCGATCAGCGACGAGTGGAAGGCTTCCTTGCGCAAGGCGAGGAGCAGTTCGTTGTGTTCGAGTTCGATCGATTCCGGCACGGCCGATCCGCCGTAGAGGATGCCCGGCACCTTGTTGGCGCGGCGCAGGCGGCGGCTCGCTCCGGACCCCTGCTGGCTGCGCGTTCGCGCGTTCAGTTCAAATTGCATGATGACTCCTTTGAGATGGAAGACCCGCCCGCGACCAGGCGGGAAACGAAAAAAACTATTCGATGAACAGCGACGAGATGGAATCCTCGTTGCTGATCCGGCGAATCGTCTCGGCCAGCACATCGGCCACCGAAAGCTGCCGGATCGTCTTGCACTGCCGCGCCCCGTCGGACAGCGGGATGGTATCGGTCACCACCAGCTCGTCGAGCACCGACTCGCGGATGCGGTCGACCGCCTCGCCGGAAAGCACCGGATGCACGCAGTAGCCCAGCACCCTGGTCGCCCCGTTGCCCTTCAGCGCGGCGGCGGCCTTGCACAGCGTGCCGGCGGTATCGACCATGTCGTCCATCAGCACGCAGGTGCGATCCTTGACATCGCCGATGATATTCATCACCTCGGAAACGTTGGCCTTCGGGCGGCGCTTGTCGATGATCGCCAGATCGCATTCCAGGCGCTTGGCCAGCGCGCGGGCGCGCACCACGCCGCCGACGTCGGGCGAAACCACCATCAGGTTCTCGAAATCCTGCTTCCACACGTCCGCCAGCATGATCGGCATGGAATAGGCATTGTCGACCGGAATATTGAAGAAGCCCTGAATCTGATCGGCGTGCAGATCCATGGTCAGCACGCGCTGAACACCGGCGGCGGCCAACAGGTCGGCCACCAGCTTGGCGGCGATCGGCACGCGCGCGGAACGCACGCGGCGATCCTGGCGCGCATAGCCGAAATAGGGGATGGCGGCGGTAATGCGTCCGGCCGAGGCGCGTTTCATCGCATCGGCCATGATCAGGAGTTCCATCAGGTTTTCGTTGGCCGGCGCGCAAGTCGATTGCAGGATGAATACGTCCCGACCGCGCACGTGCTCCTGGATTTCGACCGAAATCTCGCCATCCGAAAAACGTCCGACCTTGGCCCGGCCGAGGGAAATATTCAGGCGTCTGACGACATCGGCGGCCAGCTTGGGGTTGGCGTTGCCGGTAAAGACCATCAAGCTGTCATAAGCCATAGTGCCCCCCGAAGCGTCTCCTGGAAACAGATCGGGCAGGTAAGCCTTACCTGCCCGGACTGAAAGAAACCGTGTGGCTGGGGAAGAAGGATTCGAACCTTCGAATGCCGGAATCAAAATCCGGTGCCTTGACCAACTTGGCGACTCCCCAGCGAACGCCCGTCCAGAGCGTCTGGCGGGCGAGGCGCAGATTATACAGGGGCTTTCCCAAAAAAAACAGGTCGGGATCGGGAGTCAGGGATCAGGAGTCAGGGATCAGGGATCAGGAGTCAGGAGTCAGTCATATTTGCGGCGCGAAGCGCCGGTAATTAACTGTCATCTGCCCCCTGCCCTGCCCCTGCCCCTGCCCCTGCCCCTGCCCCTGCCCCTGCCCCTGCCCTGCCTCCTGCCTCCTGCCTCCTGCCTCCTGCCTCCTGACACCTGATCCCTGATCCCTGATCCCTGACACCTGATCCCTGACACCTGAATCGTGATAAATTCAGAACCCTGGTTTGCAATGGTGGCTGAATATCATGAAGGTCGATAAAGCGAAAATTCAGAGGGCGCTTTATTCGTCCAAAACCCGAAAGTACGGCTTGTGGGGGCTTGCGGTTTTTGCGCTGGCCGGGATTCTGGGTTTTCTGGCGCTTCCTCCCGTCATCCGGCACGTCGCGGTCGGTAAATTGAGCGAGGCGCTGCATCGCCCGGTGAGCATCCGCAGCGTCAGCGTCAATCCCTACGCGCTGTCGCTGACCGTGGAAGGCGTGGACGTCAAGGAACGCGAGGGCGGCGGGACCTTTGCCGGTTTCGAGAGCCTGTACCTCGATCTGCAAGCCAGTTCGCTGTTCCGCTGGGGGCTGGTGATCGATGAAATCCGGCTGACCGGTCCGAAACTCCACGTGGCGCGTCTGGCCGAAAACGTTTACAACTTTTCGGACCTGGCCGCCGAATTCACGGCCAGGCCGGAAGAAAAGGAAAACGGGCCGCCGCCGGCGTTCTCGCTGAACAACATCCGGATTTCCGGCGGGAGCTTCGAATTCG
>JAISNE010000179.1 GCA_031276375.1 Accumulibacter sp. | reverse complement strand
CCCGTGGGCGGCCAGCGTCACTATCCCGTCCCTGTCGCGTTTCCCTTCGGAGTCGTCAAAAAAGCCAAGAAAAACAGGCGGCGCTTCGCGCCGGAGGGTGTGCGCCCTCTCTCGCCCCTACCGGGGCACTCTCCCCCGCCGGGCGAGGGAGAGCAGGCAAGCGCCGAGGCTCGTTTTGGGCGGCGGCGCGTTCGTTACCCTCGCCCCTTCGGAGCGCGGCGGTTCCCTTGCTTTTCCCCCTCGCCCCCTTGGGGGGAGAGGGTGGCGCGAAGCGCCGGGAGAGGAGGCTGTTCCTTGCGGAGCAAAGCGACGGTCGCTTTTTCTGATCCCTGATCCCTAAATGCGATTGCCCCGTTTCAAGTCCAGAAAAGGCGGTGGAATGCTGGATTCCCGCCTGCGCGGGAATGACGGGCACGGGAACACGGGAACACGGGAACACGGGAACACGGACGGGCACGGACACGGGGGCGGTTGGTTGCCGCGCTTATGGGCGCGGCGGTGGCAGGAACATCTCCAGCAAACGGTTGAGAAAACGCTGTCCGCGCTGGGTCGGCGCGATCCGTCCGGCGTCGCGGACGAGCAATCCCTCATTCTCCGCGCGGCGCAGGATGCTTTCGACGACGGTCAGCGGCAGCGCCGTGCGCGCCTCGAACAGCGCGGCGTCGAAGCCTTCATTGAGGCGCAGGGCGTTCATCATGAACTCGAAAGGCAGATCGCCCGCATCCACCGAAAACTCCTCTTGCAGCGGCTCGCCTCCGACCGCGCCGGTCAGGTATCGCTTCGGCTGTTTCCAGCGCATCTGCCGGCGAACTTCCCACGCGCTTCCGGCGGGCCGCGTCAGCTTGCCGTGCGCGCCGGCGCCAATGCCGAGATAATCGCCAAAGGTCCAGTAATTGCAGTTGTGCCGGCATTGGCGACCGGGACGGGCAAAAGCGGATGTTTCATAGTGGATGAATCCGGCCTCGCCCAGCCGGGCTTCGATGGCTTCCTGCATGTCCGCGCGGCGGTCGTGGTCGGGCAGCGCGGGCGGCGCCGCGGCGAACGCCGTGTTCGGCTCGATGGCGAGCTGGTAGCAGGACAGGTGGCTTGGCGCGAAAGCGAGCGCCTGCTCCAGGTCGGCCAGCGCCCGCGCCACGCTCTGTCCGGGCAGGCCGTACATCAGATCGAGGTTGAAGTTGCCGAAATGAGCGGCGGCGAGCGCGGCGGCGTGCCGCGCCCGATCGGCGTCGTGGATTCTGCCCAGGGCCTGGAGATGATCCGGATCGAAGCTCTGCGCGCCGAGCGACAGACGGTTGACTCCGGCGTCGCGGAAGGCGGCGAACTTGCCGGCCTCGACCGCGCCCGGATTGGCTTCCAGCGTGATCTCCGCGTCGCAGGCCAGCGGCAGACGGGCGCGGAAGGCGGTGAGCAGCGTATCGATCCCGGCGGCGGAAAGCAGGCTCGGCGTGCCTCCGCCAAAAAAAATACTGACTACCCGGCGGCCCCGGACGAGCGGCAACGCCGTTTCCAGATCGGCGATCAGCGCGGCGATGTATTCCTCTTCCGGCAGGCGGCCGCGCAGCGCGTGCGAATTGAAGTCGCAATACGGACACTTGCGCACGCACCAAGGGATGTGTACGTAAAGCGAGAGCGGCGGCGGCGCGCGGAATCCGGACGCGCCGGACGCCATCGCCGATTCCGCCGATTCCGCCGATTCCGTCAACTTCGCCGGTTGCGCGGCCAGCGGCTGGATCGGAATGGCGCGCGCCGCTTTTCGCCGGGTCATGCGCGATGCTTGTTCAAGCGATCCACCAGCAGGGCCAGCGCCTGGCCACGGTGCGACCGGCGGTTTTTTTCGGCGGCGTCTAGCTCGGCGGCGGTCATGCCGGCGTCGGGCAGGAAGAAGTAGGGGTCGTAGCCGAAACCGCCGTCGCCACGCGGGGAAGCGATGATTTCGCCGTGCCACTCGCCTTCGGCGATGACCGGCTGCGGATCGTCGGCATGACGCATGAAGACCAGCACGCAGACGTAATGCGCGCGCTTGTCCGCTTTTCCGGCGAGATCGGCGACCAGTTTTTGGTTGTTGCGCCGATCGGATTTCGGCTCGCCGGCATAACGCGCCGACTGGACGCCAGGCGCGCCGCCGAGCGCGTGCGCGCACAGGCCCGAATCGTCGGCCAGCGCCGGCAGTCCGGTCACCTCCGCCGCGTGCCGCGCCTTGAGCAGCGCGTTTTCGACAAAAGTGCCATGCGGTTCCGCGCATTCTGCAACCCCGAGCGCCCGCTGCGGCAGGATTTCCCATCCGAGAGGAGCCAGCAACGCGCCGAATTCGCGCAGTTTCCCGGGATTGTTCGAGGCAACGACGAGTTTCATGGTTGGAGGATGGAGAAATTCACGGCGCTCACGAGGAAACGCCTTGGCCCATCGATCATATAGCAATTCCACTATGTCGATAAGAATCTGACGTTACCGTCAGGGCAATCGCATTTGGCTTTTTTGGACGAGGCCAAGCAAGAAAGCGCGATAGTACGGGATAGCCATTCGGTGTTCAGGCAGGAACGGAAGGCTGACGTCATCGCGCGGA
>JAISNE010000248.1 GCA_031276375.1 Accumulibacter sp. | reverse complement strand
CGTGGGTGCGCGATGTGCTGCTCATCCCCGATGAACGCCCCGCCGTGTTTGCGCACACCGTCATGCCGTATTGCCCGCGCCATCCTTTCGACCGGCAGTTTTCCGCCCTGCAAGGCCAGCCCTTGGGCAAGCTCCTGTTTTCCGACCCGCGCATCCGGCGCGGCCCGTTGGAATTCTGCTGTCTGGACGCCCGCGACGCGCTGTATCGACGCGCCCTGCGCGCGCTGGAAGCGCATGCACCCTCTGGCGCCGCCAACACGCCTCACCCCAGGCTCTGGGCCAAACGTTCCCGCTTCAACCAACAGGCCAAGGGCGTGCTGGTGACAGAAGTTTTTCTGCCGACTTCCATTCTTACAGAATGAAATCATGACCCCCATCCACATCCGTTACCGTCTGGATAAGCGACAAATGGGCGCGGCTTTCCAGCTTGTCGCACGACGCCAGCAACAGAACGCAGGCTGGCGGCGCGTCCTGCCCTGGATGCAGGTATTGGGAGGGATCATCCTCGCCCTCATGCCCGCGTTGCTGGCCGTCAAGGGCGCGCTGGTGCATCTCTGGTGGATCAGCGGCCTGCTTCTGTTCCTTGGAAACGTGTTGTATCGGGACTGGTGGTATGAAAGATACGCGAACAGTATTGGCGAGCAGCATCTCACGATTGATGGTTATGGCATTCTGATCCGTTCGGCGATTGCCGAGTCCCGTTACACATGGTCGCAAGTACGGGAAGTCAGTGTGCAGACAGGATGGCTGGCGATTGTTTTCAGTGATATTCAGGCGGTGCAGGCAGTGCCGGACAGCGCCTTCGCCGACGCAGAAGCGCGGCAGGCGTTCCTGGCGGCGATGCAGGCAGGGATGCAAGCGCGGGACGTACCGGCTGCGTCCGCCCAAACGCAGCAGGATCCGGCCCCGCCGGATGACGCGGTTGCGGTCGCTGAAAACCCTCCCGCCGCGCCTTCCTCCGGCTTTTTTGCCGATCTCCTGCAACTGGGGCGCATCCTCACGTTTCGCGCCCCGCGTGCCGGAACACTGGCGCCGGAAGCCTGGAAATTCATCCTCCTCGTGCTGCTCTTCGGCAGTCTTTGCCTGTGCCTGCAACTATGGGAATACGGTCTTTCCGGGTCATTTTCCTGGTATGGAGCGCAGGAATGCCTCCTGCCATTCGCCTTCGTCGCCTTGATCGCCGGTTTGACGCGCTGGATTGGCGGCAAAGAAATAGACGGCGCGCGCCTGTGGCTGGCGCTGACCCTGCTGTTGCTTTGTCTGCCTTTGGTCGGCGCCTGGGAAAACTGGGTGGAGGATTGGCCTAGTTCGTCGAAATACCGCGATATCCCGGCGATCTGGATTGCCCTGACTGGAGCGGCGCAGGTTGGACATCTTTCTTTCGCGTCGTGCTGGCGCCTGCGGAACGTCATGGCCTGGATGGTGGCCTGGCTTGGCCTGCTCTGGCTTTTTGTCGGCTACGCTCTCCCGATCATCTGGTATCCCCAGCAGGAAGAAGACCACTCGTATCTGCGCGTTGATGAGAACATCCTCTATGGACAATCCGCGCTGATGGCGGCGATGTCCAAAGTGGTTCAACCGGGTACGCCGGGTGTGCCGGAACTCTTTTTCCTGGGCGTGGGCGGAGAAACACAAGACGTATTCCTGCGCGAAGTGCGCGCGGTCGAAACCCTGTTTACCGAACGTTTCGGTACGCGGGGACATTCCCTGATGTTGGTCAACAACAAGGCTACGGCGGCAACCCTGCCAATGGCCAATCTCGTTTCCCTGCGGCAAGCCCTGACGCTCATGGGACAGAGGATGAACGAGGAAGACACCCTGTTTTTGTTCCTCACCTCGCACGGTTCTCCCAATCGCCTGTCGTTTGCTCTATGGCCGTTCCGTTTCAATGCACTCTCCCCCGATGAACTGCGGCAGGCGTTGAATATTGCGAATATCAAGCGCCGGGTGGTCGTGGTTTCCGCTTGCTATTCGGGCAGTTTCATCCCCGCCCTGGCGGATGAAAACACGCTGGTCATCACCGCTTCCGCCGCTGACCGCAATTCTTTCGGATGCAGCGACAAAAACGAACTCACCCAGTTTGGCCGCGCCTACTTCAACGACGCCCTGCGGCAAACCCGCTCCTTTACCCGCGCCTTTGAACTGGCGTCGGAACGCATCACGGCGCGTGAAAAAGCCGATGGACTCACCCCATCGCTACCGCAAATGCAAGGCGGCGAGGCGCTCTCGTTGTCGAAAGACGAAATTGAAACGGAAACGCCATGAAAATCCCCGTCACGATTACCCCGAATGAATTGCTGGAAGTGCTGGTCAACGTCGCCACGATTCGCCCTGTTTTCATCTGGGGCGCGCCGGGGATTGGCAAGTCTTCCATTGTGGAGCAGTTCGCTGCGGAATTCGGTTTGCCTTGCGTTTCGCTCTTGGGCAGCCAGCTTGCGCCGGAGGACATCATCGGCGTGCCGCGCATCATCGAAGGCAAGAGCGAGTTTTGTCCGCCCCGATCCATTGCGCGGGACGAACCCTATTGCCTGTTCCTTGATGAACTGAACGCCTGCTCGCAGGAAGTGCAGAAAGCCTTCTACAGCCTGATCCACGACCGGCGCATCGGCGAGTATCGCCTGCCGGAAGGCTCCATCGTCATCGGCGCAGGCAATCGCGCCCAGGATAACGCCATCGTGAAGCCGATGTCCTCGGCGCTCATCAATCGCATGTTTCATGTCGAGCTGATCGCCTCGCATCGCGCCTGGCTTGCCTGGGCGGGAGAAAACGAGATTCATCCGTGGATTCTCGAATACATCGGTTTGCGTCCCGATCACCTGTGGCGGCAGCCGCCCAAGACCGAGGAGCCGTTTTCTTCCCCGCGTTCCTGGCACATGCTCTCGGACGCCCTGAAAAGCCACGGCGAGAAGATTTCCGATACGCAACTGGAAATTCTCGCCTTCGGCTGCCTCTCGCCGCACCACGCCACACAGTTTCGCGCTTTCACGAAGCAGATTCGCAACCGCTACGCGCTTTCCGCCATCATCGACGGCGAACAGAAGTGGCCGCACGATCCCAAGGAACGCGACGCGCTTTATTTTCTCGCGCAGAGTTTTCGCGCCCAGCTTGTCAAGGAACTGCCCGCGGATAAAAACCGGCTTTCGCCCAGCACGCGCGCCTTTACGCTGCGCGCCAAGGACATGATGAAGGACCTGGCCAACATCAGCCTGGAAATCGCGCAGATGGCCGTTTCTCCCGACGAGGGCAGCGGCCTGCCGGACTGGTTCATGGTGGAGATCGTGCGCGACCTGCCGCGTCTGGCGGAGAAGAAGAAATGAGCGCGGGCAAGGCGAAGGCGAAAGCGAATCTGGCTCAGGAAAACTACTTGGCGGGAGTCAGGATGGTGGCGGCGCATCCAATCTTCGCGCCGCTCCTGCGCGGGGCCACGCTGCATCACGAAAAGCAGTACCGCGCCGCGCGCGGCCTGCTCTACGTGGAGGCTGACGGCAATCTCTACTGCCACGCCACCTGCCGCGCCGAACCGGCCGCCTGGGCGCGCGCCATCGCGCATGGCCTCCTGCATCTGGGCATGGGGCATTTCGTGGTCCAGAAACATCCCCGGCTGTGGAACCTGGCCTGTGATCTCGTCGTGGAAAAATTCCTGAGCGACCTGCGCTTTGCCACGCCCATTGCCGACATCCCCCTTCCCGACGGCATCAATGACGAGGAGCGGCTTTACCGGCGACTGATCGAGCAGGGCATTGCGGAAGTCACCGGCGCGGACAGGGCGCTGTTCGGCACGGCGGGGGAAAACGAATGCGATATGCTGTTTGCGAAAGCGGTGGAATCATGGCGCGGGCGTTTGCCCAACACTCCGCCCGACTGGCCGCGCTTCTTCGCGGCGGGGCTGGCGCAGGCCGTGCGCAGCGCGGTCAATGCGGCGGCGGGATACGCGTCCCTGAGCGAAGAAAGCGAGGCGTTCGATTCCGCCGCCGTGCGCGCGAAGCAATGGTTCATTTCTTCCTACCCGCTGCTGGGCGCGATCGCGGCTTCCTTTCGCGTGATCGAAGATCTGCGGGTCTGCCAGCGCATGGACATCCGCATCGCGGCCATTTCGGTCGCGCTTCAGGAAATCTACATCAACCCGGCGGCGAGACTCTCTCAGGAGGAACTGCGCTTCGTCATGGCGCACGAATTCCTCCACGCCGCGCTGCGCCACGACGTGCGTCATGCCTGGCG
>JAISNE010000159.1 GCA_031276375.1 Accumulibacter sp. | reverse complement strand
CCGGCCAGTTCTGCCAGGACGGGTCGTGGCAGTGGCAGCGGCGGATCTCGCCGCCGGCGCCGGTTTCGAGCGCGACGAGGATGTCGCCGCGCCAGCCCTCGATCCAGCCGAAACCGCGCCGCTCCGCCGCGCCGCGGACTTCGCCGCGGACTTCGCCGCGGATGTCGCCCGCCGGCATCTCGCGCAGGATGGCGCGTATCAGGTTGAGCGATTCCTTGATTTCGGCGAAGCGCACCAGCGCCCTGGCGGCGACGTCGCCGTTGCGCTCCACGCAGACGCGCGTTGGCAGGCGATCGTATGGCGCGCAGGGGTGATTGCGGCGCAGGTCCCACGCTTGAGCGCTGGCGCGTCCGGCCAGACCGATGACGCCCAGGGTCTCGGCCAGCGGCGGGGTGATCCGGCCGGTGGTCAGGAAGCGGTCCTGCAAGCCGGCGTGCTCGTAGTAGATGCTCTTCAGCGCGCGCACTTCGCGTTCCAGCGTGTCGCATAGCGCGGCGATCGCCCGGCGGCCGTCGTCGTCGAGGTCGACGGTCAGGCCGCCGGGGACGACGCGGTCCATCAGCAAGCGGTGGCCGAAGCGGCGGGCGTTCTCCCGCACCCAGTCCTCCTTGAGACGCATGAACTGCATCAGCCCGAAAGGCAGGGCGACATCGTTGCCGAGATAACCGAGGTCGCCCAGGTGATTGACGATGCGTTCGCGCTCCAGCAGCAGCGCGCGCAGCCACAGCGCGCGCGGCGGCGGCGCGGCCGCGCCGACGGCCTCGGCGGCCTGGCAGTAGGCCCAGGCGTAAGCCACCGTCGAATCGCCGGAGACCCGCCCCGCCAGGCGCGCGCCGTCGGAAAGGCTCATGCCGCGGAAACGGCGCTCGATGCCCTTGTGCTTCCAGCCGAGCCGTTCCTCCAGGCGCAGCACGCTCTCGCCGGTCACCGAAAAGCGGAAATGGCCCGGTTCGATGATCCCGGCGTGGATCGGGCCGACTGCAATTTCGTGCACACCGTCGCCCTCGACGCGCACGAAGGGATAGTCCTCGTTCCGGGTTTCAAAACGCGCGTCCGAAGCATCGTGACGCAGCGGGAAGTAGTCGGTCGGCCAGTTGGCGTGGCGCAGCCAGGGCCGCCGGTCGGCATCGCCTTCGGGCGCCGCGCCGAGCGTGTCCATCACCGCGCGCTGCATGCGGTTGGCGGCGGGGAAGATCGGCGCGATGTCGGGAAAGGTCGGATTTTCGGCGGAAAGCGGCAGGGTCAGGCAGACCAGGCCCTCGGCCAGATCGAAGGCGGCGTGCAGGGGAAACCCTTCCCCCCGGTCGCGCTCGTCGCTGCCCCACAGCGCCACGAGACGCCGCTTCGCCTTTCGGGTCGCCGAGCAGAAGGCCAGCCATTCGTCCGCGGAAGCGGCGCGGGCCGCGTAAACCGGCACGGCATGAGCGTCCAGCGGCTCGAAATGAATGGCTTGATCGAGAAACTGCATGAGTGCTCCGATTTCCCTTGAGGGGCGTAATCAAACCACAACGAGGCGATGAACACAAACGAAAAACGACGCGGGAGACGAAACTTCTCAGGGCGCTTCCATCGCCGGAAAGCCGAAGGCGAAGGACGGCGATCCGGCGAATCCGGAGCGCGTGACGGCCTCATCCGATGGATGAGCCGATGAAAAAGAAAGAAACTTCGCCGTCCGGTGGCTTCCATCAAAAAACGAGTGCCAACTGCGGTTTCTGGGATCATCCAAGGCATGACGTGGAGCGCGCGAAGGCGAAATGTCTCGATGGGCGGGAAACGGGCATCCCCCGGTGGAGCCGGAACTATCGGGGGATCGAATCATTCATTCGGAGCGAAGGCCGTTCGGGTGGGAACCCGAACGGCCTGGATTCCGGCCATCTTCACGCCGGCGAAGACATCCATCGCTCCGAATACCCGGTCGAACCGGCTTCAATACGGGTCCGTGATTCGATAGGTGCCGTTGTCGTCCTGGGAGAATTTCAGGGCGAAGATGGTTTTCCCGATGCGCTCCCCGGTGGCACTGTCCACCTCACTGGACTCCGATTGTTTCAGCAGGGTGGAATAGGAATGGATTTGACCGCCCACCCGGAGATTGAGCACGATGGGTTCATCGACCGCCGGTGACGTCAAGGCGAAAGTGTCCACGGCGAACACCAATTCCACTCCCTTCAGGCTGGAACAGTTGGTCCCGCTCCATAGCGTGAAGTAATGTTCCGGGCCGGGGCCTTGTGTATCGTCCAGATCCAGGTAGCCCAGTATTCCCATCTTTCGGGAAAAATATACATGGGACGTTCTGCCATCCGGGAGCTTCTCGAGCACATGCAGGTCGATATCGGTTTTCCGGTTATCGGGGGCGACACTTGTTCCGTGTATCCAGTCCAGGGTAGCGGTGATCGGGCCGAGCGTAACGACCTTGGGCGGAGCGATGGTGTCGTCGATGGCGGATTTGACCAGTCTCTTGACTTCTTCGCGCAGGGTGGAACCTCCTCCCTTGCGGAAAATGTCGTCGCTGAGATAGACGTCGATGAAGTTATGCCCTCTTTTATCCCATGTATATACGTTTTCCGCGCTGGGATAACCGGTTCCTTCCTCCCCGGGTTTTTTATTGGCCACGGCGTCAAAATTGCCCCTTGGGGTATTGTCAATACCCAGAGGGTTTCCTCCGGGTATTAATGGCATTGTATACCATTCATAAACAGCCTTATCCTGGGCTATCGTCACCCATTTGCCGTTTGGCGTGGTTTGGGATACGACGGCCACACCGACGACTTGCAAGCCCTTCAGTTGCTCGGTAGCCAGGCGTTTTCTCAATATCGGATAAACCGCCGCGGCAAAAAGATTTCCCTGCGAGTGAGCCACGAGGACCACCCTGCGACCAGCAAGCAGACGCTCCTCTATCGTTGCCACGGTTTTCAGGATGACCGATCCGATACATTCGTTGGCATTGTTGGTATCGCTGCAATTGCCACCGTCCTGGAGGGAACCGTCCTGGTCCCAGATACCCTGGCGGCTGATAAGGAAACGGTTTATGGATAACTCCGCCACCCGGTCCAGATAGTAGTGTTTTTCATATTTCTGAAAAATATCCTCTGGCCATGTGGGAAATTCACTCCTGAGTTCCCCCATTTTTGTTTCGGTCAAGGTCCTTGCTTCGTTTTCGATTTCCTCCTGATCCTCCAATTCCCCCGTATCTATGAGGAATCCGGCACTTGGATTGTAAATGTTGCTGACTGTGATTTCCTCCGTGTAATCGGACTGTATTTTGGAAACAACCTTCGACCACAGATTCTCCCTCGACTGCATTGCCACCTCGGGCGTATTGCTTATTCCGTTCAGATAGATGACATCGATGCCGACGCGGCTGATCGGCCCCTCGGCGGAAACGCAGTAGGAGGCGCCGATCGCGCCTGTGCTTACCTTTGAGATCGAAGGAAGCGGAGCGCCGAGCAACAGGCCGGCCACACTCGCGATAGTGAAAATTTTCCTCATTGTTCGCATGATGTTTCTCCTTCGGATGTGGTACGGACGCCATACGAGCGGATGTAATCGCGCCGGGCCGCCCTGCGTTCCTCGGTGTCGAATACCAGCGCGTCCAGGACGTCTTCGGGTAAGTCGTCGTTGGCCGACTCGGGCCGGTTCTTCGCCGCGCAATAGGCCTCTTGCGCGACCTCGGCCACGTTTTCGCCGGTGGTCGATGGATCGATCGTTCGCTGCAAGGCCCGCATCAGCGATGCCGTGGCCTGGAAGCTCTCTTCGCTGTTCGCCGTCATCGCGGCGTTCCGCTCCAGATCGTCGCGGAGGCCGTTATTGTTCACGTCGACGCCGGTAAGCGACGCTGTCGCCGCGCTGCCGGGATCCGGCGGCAGATTCCGCTGCCAGGCGGCGTTCGCGGAACTCCGCGACTCGCCGCCACCACTACCTCCACCACAGGCGGGCAGCCCAATCATGATAAAAACATATAAAGGCAATAGGACTTTCTTCATTTGCAATCTCCTTTCGTTGAACGAGTCGAATCAAACACGCGATTTATCTGGATCACATTTTTTCCTTTCATGAACGGATGGGAACGATGAACAAAAACCCGGTTTCCAAAAAAGGGAAACCGGAGCATTTCGAGAAAGAGAGAGGCCGCGCGACGGCTGAATCCGGGCACGGTCGAACGGGAGACCTTCACACTGGAAACCGTTTGAACGGCTACGAGAACGGATGAGCGCCGTGGAAGCGCGAACACAGGCAGGCGCCCAAGGCAATTGCCTCGATCCCTGGAAACGAGGGACAAGGAAAAACGAAGCTTCTGGGCGGCGAGATTCTGCCGTCGCGGGGGGGGGGGGCCCCCGGCACGCAATGTGGGGTTGTGGTTTTTATTTGCGGGGGTTGGGGGTTTGGGGGGGGGGGGGGGGGGGGGGGGGGGGGG
>JAISNE010000418.1 GCA_031276375.1 Accumulibacter sp. | reverse complement strand
GAGAAGAAAAAGGCGCCGCTTTTCCGCCACGGGCGCGTGCTGGGAATGGTGCTGCTGCCGCTGATGAGCGGACAGATCGCGCTCTCCACGCTGTCCTTCAACGCCAGCTACGAGATTTCGGAGGAGGCCATGCGGGCCAGTACCCGCGGCTATGTGGAGGTCCTCGCGGACAAGGTGCAGCGCGTGCTGGACCTGGGCGTGCGGCTCGATGAGCTGAGCGACCTCAACCCCTATCTCAGGAAACTGGTGGAAGAGAGCACGGCGGTCGGCGCTTTTTACATCACCGGCGGCCAGGGGGTGGAGTACAGCTTTGGGAAATATGACGGGAACGCCGGCGCGGCCGACCGTTACGTCAAGCCGCTGCGCAATTCCGCCGGCAACGTTCAGGCCGAAGTCGGCGCCGTGCTCAATTTCGCCCTGCTGAGGAATCTCGCGCGCGCGCTGCTCCTGGATCTGGGGACGACCTTCGTCATTTCCGTGTTGCTCATGCTCGAATGCGTGCTGCTCATCTCCGCCGCCGCGCCCGGCGGCCAGACGCGGCGCAGGGACGATACGAGCCGCGCCTTTTTGCGCGGCCTGGCCTTTTTCTATTACTTCGCCATCGATTTGAGCATCTCTTTCGTGCCGCTTTGCATGAAGCAGTTTTTCCAGGGCGGCGGTTCGCCGTCGGCGCTGATGTCGGGCTTGCCGATTTCGGCGGAAATGGCCAGCGCGGGCGTGGCGATGCTGTTCATCGGGCTTCTGTCCAGTCGCCTGAAGCCGGTGACGCTGCTGGCGCTGGGTCTGGCGCTGACGACCGCGGGCAACCTGAATTCGGCGCTGGCCCCGACGCCGGCCGCGTATGTGCTGGCCCGCGCGCTGGTGGGGCTGGGCTACGGCTTCGCGCTGATGTCGATGCAGAACATGGTGGTCGCGGCTTCGTCCGAAAACACGCGCGGCGCCAATGTCGCCCTGTTTTTTGTCGGCGTCTATGCGGGCGGCGTGTGCGGCAGCGCGCTGGGCGGCATGCTGGCCGAGCGCTTCGGCTTCGCGGCGGTGTTCGCGCTGTCCGCGGCGATGACCTTGCTGCTGCTCTTGCCGATCCTGTTCCGCCGAGCCTGGTGGAGTCCCGGCGAACGCCGGAAAGAGGGCGAACGCCGGGAAGGGTGCGAAAAGGCGCGTTTTTCCTGGCGCGGTGTGAGCGCCTTTCTCGGCAACCGGGAAATCGCCGCGCTGTTTCTGCTGATCGTCGTTCCGTGCTCGGTCATCAATGTTGGCGTCATCAACTTCCTGATTCCCTACACGCTGGAAGAGGCCGGCGTCAGCCAGTCCGACATTGGCCGCCTGTTCATGCTTTGCAGCCTCCTGTTCATCGTTTTTGGCAGCCGCGCGGGCGTCTGGGTCGAGACCGCCCCGAGGAAAACGCGGATGGTCACCCTGGGCGCGCTGCTGGGCGCGCTGAGCCTGTTTTTCTTCGCCCTGCCCGCGCCCTGGCTGACGCCGTTCTGGTGCGCTTTCGGCGCGGTGTGCCTGATCGGCCTGGCGACCGCGGTGAATATCCCGGCCCAGGTTTCCTTCCTGCTCGGCCGGCCTAGTTCCGCCCGCATCGGCAGCGAGTCGTCCCTGAGCCTTTATACTTTCACCGAACGCCTGGGACAGGTCGGCGGGCCGTTGTTTTTCGGCTCGGCGATGCTGCTGTTCGGCGGCGGGACGTTTGCCCTGCTCGGCGGCGGCGTGGCGCTGGGCAGCGCTTTTCTGTTCCGGGTTCTGGCAAGAGAGAGGGAGTGATGCCTGCCGTTTTGCTCAATCTGGACGCCTTGCGGCACAACACGAAAAACACCGTGGCCTGGGCCGCGCGCCTTGGCGTGCGTGTCCTGCCGGTGCTCAAGGGCGTGGCCAGCCATCCCCTGGCCTTGCGCGTGCTGCGGGACGAGGGCTTTTCGCGCTTTGCCCTGGCCGAAACGGGCGAGCTGTCGGCGTACGGGCGCACCGCGGAGCCGACGCTGGCGCGGCGGCAGGAGCGCGTGCTGATGCAAATCTGCCCCGTGTCGCAGGCGCGCTGGGTGAGCGCCACCTTCGGGCGCAGCTTTCACTCGCAGCTACCGTCGCTGCGCGCGGTGGATCGGGCCGCGGGGGAACTGGGCATCGACCACGAGGCCATGCTCATGGTCGATGTCGGGGAAGGGCGCGAAGGCGTGTATTTGCCGGATTTCCCGGCGTTCCTGGAAGAGGCCCTGAGTCTGCGCCATGTCAGGGTGGCCGGAGTGGGCGTCACCCTGGGCTGCCTGGGGCGGCGCGTTCCGGAGGACGGGTTCGCGGAGGAGCTGGAATCGCTCCGCGATCTTCTGCGCGCCCGTGGATTGAGCGCGCCGGAAATCAGCGTCGGCGGCAGCGTCTTTTGCGCCTGGCTGGAAGCCGGGAGGAACCGGGAATGCGTCACCGAGGCGCGGCTGGGGGCGAATTTCATTCTGGGCGAGGATACTTACCGGCGCGCGGATTTGCCGGGCGGCGTTCTCCGCCGCGATGTCGCCCTGCTGGCCGCCGAGGTGCTCGAAGTCGAGCCGCGCCGCTACGGGACGGAAGCGCCGGCCCTGCCGGATAACGACGGTTATCCCCTGATGCCTTCCCCGCCGCCCGGCGTCAGGCGCTGCGCCCTGCTGGACGTGGGCCGCATGCATGTGAAGCTGGAGGATTTGGCTTGTCTGCTCCAGGGCGCCTCGATCATCGGGGTGAGTTCCAATTACACGGTGCTCGATGTCACGGATTGCGCCGCCGCGCCGAAGCCCGGCGGGCGCGTGTTTTTCCGGATGGGCTACTGGTCGATGGGAAGATTGTTCCGTTCTCCGGCCATCGAGGTGCTCGCGGTGCGGGATGACTCGCCGGAGCGGCGGGCCGCGATGCATGCCGGCACGGCGTGACCGGCGAATCGGGAAAGGAAAGGAAAGGAAGGGAAGGCCATGCCATGTTTTTCGCGGGCCAAGGCGGCCAAAGGGCTGATATTTTTCCTGGCCGGCGCTTTTTGCCTGCTTGCGCCTTTTGCCTCGCGCGCGGGAAATCTGTCCGGGGACACGGGCGGACCCGTGCGCGTCATTTATCTGGAAGGCGGCGAATACACCAATTATGAGCGGGTGCTGTACGGCTTCCTGGGCGCGCTCCACCGGAACGGGCTGCTGGCCGAATTGCCCGCCCTCGGCAAGAGCCAGGACATGTGGAGCGCGATCTCCAGGCTGCCGCCCGGACGGCTGCAATTTTTGAGCGACGGCTACTATTCCAGCGAATGGGATGACGGGCGGCGCGAAACGAACAAGGCCGCCATTTTCAAACGCCTGCGCGACAAGGGCGACGTGGACCTGATTCTGGCGCTCGGCACCTGGGCCGGCGTGGATATGGTGACAAATTCGGTGACGGATTCGGTGACAAATTCGTTCGACACGCCGGTCATGGTGTTGAGCGTGACCGACGCCTATTCGGCGGGCATCGTGAAAACTCCGCTGGAATCCGGGCGCGACCACGTGTATGTGAGCATGGATCCCAACTGGCTGTACCGCCAGCTCGTTTTTTTCCACGATCTTTTCCGGTTCAAGCGGCTGGGCGTGACTTACGACGACAGCCGCGAAGGCCGCAATGCCGTTGGCCTGCGTTCCATCGAGCGCGCCGCCGCGCTGATGGGCTTCGAGATCGTGGCCTGTTCCGGGCAACTGGATCTGGCCGACCTCGACGAGGCTTACCGCAGGCTGCTCGACTGCCACCGGGAACTGGCCGGGAAGGTCGACGCCATGTATATCACCGCCAGCAGCGCCGTGACGGCCGACACCGTCGCCGCGCTGGTGGAGCCGTTCAACCGCCGCAAGATTCCGACTTTCGGGCAGGACGCGAAGGCCGGCGTGGAAAAAGGCATCCTGCTCGACATCGCCCGCAACGACCCGGAAGAGGAGGGCGGTTTCGCCGCCGAGGCCCTGCTCGAAATGCTGCGGGGCACGCCGCCCGGCAAGGCCAGGCATCTGTTCGACGGCATGATTTACGTGTCGCTGAACATGGATACGGCGGACAGGATCGGCTGGCGACCCCCGTTCGAACTGCTGCAATTCGTCGATGTGTTGTACCGGAACAACAAGCGTTTTTCCGTGGAAAAAGGCGCGGAGGCCCGGCAAAAACGATAGCGCGGCGGGCGGGGTCGCGCTCTGGACGGGCGTCTGCTCCCAAGGAGACTGAATGGAGAGTCTTTGGCAAAACCAGTGTTGCGAGTAGAATTTTCCCGCAGTGAGAGTCAAATACCCCCGGCAAAGTCATGGGCCTGGCAAAGCCGTGGGCTTAATATTATTGTGAGCGTCTCAAAGGCGCGATAGAACCATGAGCCGCCCAAGACGGCTGTCACACCTGCATGCGTCATTGTTCATACCGTTCATCTCCTTTTCTTGGTGATGGATATAGGCTCGAATGATCGCTTCGTCCAAGCCGACGGTTAAAACGAAGAAGCCGCGCGCCCAGAAATTCTCCCCCGTAAAATTGCGCTGCCGACTGCCCCAACGCCGAGCTATCTGAATCGCGCTTTTGCCCTGGATGTACCCCATCACATTTCGATACCGCCTACTTCGGCGGAATGCTGATGCATATGTGGACGTCAGGGCCATCGCATTTAGCTTTTTTGACGAGTCCGAGCAGGGAAGGGCGATAGTACGGGATAGCCATTCGGCGTTCAGGCAGGAACGGTAGGCTGACATCATCGCGCGGATGAAAGCCGATGGATTGCCACGGGCCTTCG
>JAISNE010000321.1 GCA_031276375.1 Accumulibacter sp. | reverse complement strand
CCTTGCCGGTGCTGCCGAATCCGTCGGCGCCGCGCGCGCTGGCGGGAAATTCGTCGACGATGTCGAAGGCGGCTTGCAGTACCGGCACGATGACCAGTTGGGCCAGCCGGTCGAGCGGGTTGAGCGTGAATTCTTGCTGGCCGCGGTTCCACGTCGACACCATGATTTCGCCCTGATAGTCCGAATCGATCAGCCCGACCAGGTTGCCGAGCACGATGCCGTGCTTGTGCCCCAGGCCCGAGCGCGGAAGAATCAGCGCGGCGAGGCCGGGGTCGCCGATGTGGATGGCCAGGCCGGACGGGATCAGCCGCGTTTCGCCGGGGTGGAGGGTCAGCGGCGCCGCGATGCAGGCGCGCAGGTCGAGACCGGCCGAGCCGGACGTGGCGTAGCGCGGGAGCGCGTCCTTCAGGCGCGGGTCGAGGATGCGCACGTCAATGTGGCGCATGCGGGTTCTCCAGCAAGACGGCGACGCGCGCGATCAGACGGCGCGCGAGCGCGAGTTTTGGCGCGGGTTCCAGCACTTGCTGGCCGTGCTCGTCGAACAGGATCAGGGTGTTCGCGCTGCCGCCGAAACCGTCCTGGACGAGATTGCCGGCGATCAGCGGGATTTTTTTCGCGCGGCGTTTCTTTTCCGCGTACTCCGCCAGATTCCGCGTTTCGGCGGCGAAGCCCACGCACAGCGGGGGGTGGGCAAGCGCGGCCACCTCGGCCAGGATGTCGGGATTTTGCACGAGTTCGATGAGCGGGGGCGGGTTGTCTTCCTTCTTGATCTTCTGCTCCGAGACGATCCTGGGGCGGTAATCGGCCACCGCCGCGACTCCGATGAACACGTCCTGCGTGGCGGCGAGGCGCATCACCCGCGCGTGCATCTCCAGGGCGCCGCACACGTCGATGCGCGTGACGCCGCGCGGCGTCGGCAAGGCCACCGGCCCGCAGACCAGGGTGACTTCGGCGCCGGCTTCGCGGGCCGCGCGCGCGACGGCGAAGCCCATCTTGCCGCTGGAAAGATTGGTCAGGCCGCGCACCGGATCGATGGCTTCGAATGTCGGTCCGGCGGTCATCAGCACTTTCCTGCCCTTGAGCGGCTTGGGCTGGAAATGGGCGATCAGCTCCTCGACGATTTCCTCCGGTTCGAGCATGCGGCCCAAGCCGCTTTCGCCGCAGGCCTGCTCGCCGCTGGCCGGACCGAGGATGCCTACGGCGTCGCCGGTCAGCGTGGCGATGTTGCGCCGCGTCGCCGGATTGTTCCACATCTGGCGATTCATCGCCGGCGCCACGAGCAGCGGGCAATCGCGCGCCAGGGTCAAGGTGGTCAGCAGGTTGTCGGCGATGCCGCTAACCGCCTTGGCCAGGAAATCGGCCGAGGCCGGCGCGATCAACAACACATCGGCTTCGCGCGAAAGCTGGATATGCGCCATGCCGTTGGCAACGCCCGCGTCCCACTGATCGACGGACACCGGGTTTCCGGAAAGCGCCTGGAAGGTCGTCGGCGTGACGAAATGCGTGGCCGCTTCGCTCATCGCCACCCGCACCGAAGCGCCCTCCCTGACCAGCAGGCGAACCAGCTCGGCCGCCTTGTAGGCGGCGATGCCGCCGCTGACGCCCAGCGTCACCCGTTTCCCATTCAATTCCATGCGAATTTTCCGCTAGAATGCCGGCTGTCATTCTAACCGAGATCAGCGCATGGCAATCACCGACTGGCCCAAGGACGAGCGCCCGCGTGAACGCCTGCTGGCCCACGGCGCGGTGAATCTGTCGGACGCCGAATTGCTGGCCATTTTCCTGCGCGTCGGCGCGGCGGGCAAAAGCGCGGTGGATCTGGCGCGCGAGCTGATCGAGCATTTCGGCGGGCTGAACCGGCTGTTTACCGCCGGCGAGAAGGAGTTTTCGGCCATCCCCGGCATGGGCCGCGCGAAGTACGCTCAGTTGCAGGCGGTATTGGAGATGGCGCGGCGAGCCTTGGGCGAAGGGATGCGGGAACGCGACGCTTTTTCCAACCCGGCGGCGGTGCGCGACTACCTGCGTCTCAAATTGTCCGGCCTCGCGCACGAAGTGTTCTTCGCCTTGTGGCTGGACGCGCGGCACCGCCTGCTGGCCGCCGAGGAATTGTTTCGCGGCACCTTGGCGCAGACCAGCGTGTATCCGCGCGAAGTGCTCAAGCAGGCGCTGGCGCGCAACGCGGCGGCGGTCGTCTTCGCGCACAACCATCCGTCCGGCGGGACCGAGCCTTCGTCCGCCGACGAGGCGCTGACCCGCTCGCTTTCGCGGGCGCTGGCGCTCATCGACGTCAAGGTGCTCGACCATTTCATCGTCGCCGGGCAGGCGCCCCCCTTGTCCTTTGCCGAGCGCGGGCTGCTGTGAATGACGGGAGCCTTGTGGGGGATCGGCAAGCGTGGTTTGGAATTGAGGGGCCGCCGGAATGCCCGGCCCGTGTCGTGGTTTTGAAGGATCAGAAACAGTCATGAAGCTTTGTGTCCCCGTCCGTGTTCCCGCCGGCCTCGAATCGTGCGTCGAACCGCATTTGCCCGATGCCGAGCATCTGCTTTTTTTCGATACCGAGACGCGCGGGATCCGGCATGTCGACTTGCGCGAACAGCAGGATGGCGCGGGCGGGACGATGCCATTCGATGCCGTGTTGTGCGCCAGCTTCGACAAGGCGACGCATGCGGCCCTGGCCGAGAGGGGAATTCTGGCGTTCGGCACGGAAGCCCGCACCGCGGGGGAGGCAATCGCCGAATTCGAAACAGCGATTCTGCCCGCCTGGCGGCCGGACGCTTGCCGCCAGGGAGACGGACATTCCGCCGCTGGCCACGCGGCGGGCGGTGACGGCGAAATGGGCGGGCATGGCTGTGACGGCGGCGGCGGTTGCGGCGGACACAAACTGGACGAGCGGCGGGACGAACGGCACGGGCACAAAGAGGGCGGATGCGCGTGCGGCAGGCACGACCGGCATTGGCCGGACGTTTCCCGAAAAATGCAGACCGGCGCGTTGATGATCGCGGTGAGCAGCCAGAACCGCAAGACGGTCACCGAGCACGCGGGCCGCTGCCGCAAGTTCTGGGTATACGAAATTCGCGGGAACCGGGTCGGCGGCAAGACGCTGCGCGAGCTGACGCGCGAGCAGACGCTGCACTCGTCGCCGCTGGGCGACGGCCATCCGCTGGACGGCGTGCATGTGCTGATTACCGGCGGCATGAGTCCGTTTCTGTATCAGCGCCTTCGGCTGGGCGGCATCCGCCCGTTCATCACCGAGGAAAGCGATCCGGACCGGGCCGTCGAGATGCTGCTGGAAAAAGTGGCTCAAGCCTGACCGGCCAGGCGAATGCAGGCTTTCACCCTGGGCAGGACGCTTGGGAGAAGCCGGAACCCGGCAAGTGGCCAGGGCGGTTTCATCCGGGGTTTTCATGTTCCATTTTTTGTGAGGAGGTGCGGTATATGTTTGACGATCTGAAAGGCAAGCGGGTTTTGGTAACGGGCGCGTCGCAAGGGATCGGCCTGGCGGCGGCGGTGGCTTTCGCGCGGCAAGGCGCCAGGGTCGGGATCGGCTCGCGGTCGGTCGACGCCAATGCCCGCGAGGCGTTGGCGCGCGTCCGCCAATGGGACCCGGAAAGCGAGCACTTTCCCGGCGACTTGAGCGAAACGGCGGAATGCGAGCGGCTGGTCGAGAAATTCGTGGCGCGCTTCGGCGGGATCGACGTGCTGGTCAACAATGCCGGAGGACTGGTCGGACGCAAACCGCTGGCGGAAGTCGACGATCCGTTCTTCGACCAGGTCATCGATCTCAATGCCCGGTCGGCGGTGATGGTGACCCGGTGCGCGCTGCCGCGCCTGATTGCCTCGGCGCGAAGCAGCGGCGCGACATCGTCGGTGATCCTGGTCGGTTCGATCGCCGGCTATACCGGCGGCGGCCCCGGCGCCGGGCTGTACGCGGCGTCCAAGGCCTGGCTGCACACCGTCCAGAAAAACTGGGTCATGGCGCATACCAGGGACGGAGTGCGCTTCAACGTGGTGGCGCCGGGAACCGTCGACACCGCCTTCCACGCGGACAAGAACGAGGCGGCGCGGGCCAGCATCGGCGCGACCATTCCGATGGGCCGGTTCGGCACGGCGGAAGAGATGGCGCCTTCCTTCCTGTTCCTGGCCTCGCATGCGTGCAGCGGCTACATCACCGGCCAGATCATCAACGTCAACGGTGGTCAATACATGCCCTGACGGCGCAGGAAGTGACGACGGGAAATGACGGCGACGAGAAATGACGACGGGGACCGAAGTCCCCGCCGGCTTTTCTTGGGTGACAAGGCTCAAGCGGCCTCGGCATCGGCCTTAAGCGGCCAGTGCAAAACGCTCATCATTGGCGTTTGTGGATTTGCGCGGATTACGTCCGTCGCCTTTCGGGTTGCCTGCGCACCTTCACCCGCCCTGTCGAAGCCAGGTACACCCCCACCCGAACATACTCCGGCCGAATACGCTTGGGTGGAGGTGGCGGGAGTCGAACCCGCGTCCAGAACGTCTCCAGTTTGCCGGAATTACAACCGTGCGCGCAGTATGATGCGCTGGTCCGGTTTTTTCAAGAAATGTCAAGAAGCGTCGTTTCCCCGGCGCGGGAAGTGTTGCATTCCCGACACGGCCGCTGCCGCTCATCACTTGTTCCGTCGCGGCCGCTTCGTGGAGAATGGCGATGCTTCATCGTCCGCGTCCCGCCGCGATCCGCGCGGCCTGTCGAGATAGGTTCCGAAGATGATTTCGAGTCCCCACGATCGCCTGCCCCGGCAGGGCTTGCTGCTGCTGGCGCTGCTCTCCCTCTTCTGGGGCGCCAACTGGCCCGTCATGAAAATGGTGTTGAGCGAAGTGCCGCCGCTCTATTTCCGTTCCATCTGTCTGCTGTTCGGCGGCGCGGGAATGCTGTTCCTGGCGCGGGTCGGCGGCATGCCGATCGAGGTTCCGGCGGGGCAATGGCCGCGCGTGCTGTGGCTTGGGGCATTCAACGTCACGGCCTGGAATGGATTGCTGGTTTTCGGAGTCTTGCTGCTTCCCTCGGGCCGGGCGGCGCTGCTCGGATACACCATGCCGCTTTGGTCGATGCTCCTGTCCGTGCGTTTCCTCGGCGAGCGATTGACGGCGCGCGTGGTTTTCGGCCTGCTGCTGGGGCTGGCGGGAATCGCGGTGCTTCTCGGCGACAGCATGGAAGGCATGCTGCAAGCGCCGGTCGGCATCGGCTGCATGATCCTCGGCGCGTGGGGCTGGGCCATCGGCGTGGTGCTCTTCAAACGCCTGCCGGTGGCCATGCCGGTCTCGTCGCTGACCGGCTGGATGCTGCTGACCGGCAGCCTGCCGCTGCTGGCGCTGGCGATTCCGCTGGAGACCTCCCGCCTGGCCGTTCCGAGCTTCTGGCCGGTTTTCGGAATGCTCTACAACATTTTCGTGGCCTTCATGTTCTGCTACTGGGCGTGGAACCGCATCGTGCAAATGGTGCCGGTCTCCGTCTCGTCGCTGTCGTCGCTGGCCGCGCCGTTGATCGGGGTTCTCTGCGGCGTGCTCTTCCTCGGCGAGTCGTTCGGCGGACAGGAGGCGCTGGCCTTGCTGCTGATCCTTGGCGCGGTCGGCGCGGTGTCGCTGAAGCGATGAAGCTATCGACGATGGCACGGGCAGGAAGAAATTGTCCGGTTCCTCGCTGTCCGGTTCCTCGCGGGATTTCGCGCCGCCGCGACCGCCTGTCTTCCCTGCCGGGACGTCATCGCCAGGACCTCGCGGCGAGGCCGATCGCGGCTTTCAACCACAAGGAGGAGTGATTCATGAGCAAAAAATACATTGTCGCGCTCGACCAGGGCACGACCAGTTCCAGAACCGTCGTTCTCGACCGGGACGTGAATATCGTCGCCGTCGCGCAACGCGAATTTCCCCAGATTTACCCCAAACCCGGTTGGGTGGAACACGATCCCATGCAAATCTGGGCCACCCAGAGTTCAACCCTGACCGAAGCCCTCAATGGCGCGGACATCTCGACGGATGAAATTGCCGCGATCGGGATCACCAACCAGCGTGAAACCACGGTGGTCTGGGAAAAAGAGACGGGTAAACCCATATACAACGCCATCGTCTGGCAATGCCGCCGCACCGCCGGCCTGTGCGATGAACTGAAAAAGGAAAAAGGTTTCGAGGACCATGTGCGGGAGAATACCGGCCTTCTGGTCGATCCCTACTTCTCCGGCACCAAGGTCAAATGGATCCTGGATAACGTCGAAAACGCGCGGGACAAAGCGGCGAAAGGAGAGCTTCTGTTCGGCACCATCGATTCGTGGCTGATCTGGCACATGACGCAAGGGCGCGTTCACGTCACCGATTACACCAATGCCTCGCGCACGATGCTGTTCAACATCCACCAGCTGGAATGGGATGAAAAAATACTGGAAAAGCTCGCCATTCCGCGCTCCATGCTGCCGGAAGTCAAACCTTCCTCCACGGTTTACGGGCAGACCAACATCGGGGGAAAAGGCGGAACCCGCATCCCCATCGCGGGCATCGCCGGCGATCAACAGGCCGCGTTGTTCGGACAATTGTGCGTCAATAACGGAATGGCCAAGAACACCTACGGCACGGGGTGTTTCATGCTCATGAACACCGGCCCCGCCGCCGTCAAATCGGAAAACGGGCTGATCACCACCCTGGCCTGCGGCCCGCAAGGCGAAGTCTGCTATGCCCTGGAAGGCTCGATCTTCGTCGCCGGTTCCGCCGTCCAGTGGCTGCGCGACGAACTCAAGATCGTCGGCGACGCGAGCGATACGGAATATTTCTCCAACAAGGCCGAGACTTCCAACGGCGTATACGTCGTCCCCGCCTTTACCGGACTCGGCGCCCCGTATTGGGACCCCTATGCCCGCGGCGCCATCCTGGGATTGACGCGCGGCACGAGCGCCCGGCACATCATCCGGGCCACCGTCGAATCCATCGCCTACCAGACCAGGGACGTGCTCGAAGCCATGCAGGCCGACTCCGGGATCGAGCTCAAGACCTTGCGGGTCGACGGCGGCGCGTGCGCCAACAACTTCCTGATGCAGTTCCAGTCCGACATCCTGGGCGTCAAGGTCGAGCGCCCCGCCGTCCTCGAAGTCACCGCCCTCGGCGCCGCCTTCCTCGCCGGCATCGCCGTGGGCTACTGGCAAGGCCTGGAAGACGTCAAAAACCGGCTCGCCATCGAGCGCGTATTCGAGCCTTCGGACAACAGGGATAAGCAGATCGCCAGATACAAAGGATGGAAAAAGGCGGTCGAACGGGCGCTGAAATGGATTGACGCGGACGAATAGAAAGGAGTTGGGATCAAGGGAGCGCGGCCTCGAATGATCGCTCATTCAACGCTCCCTCGATGAATTTTCCCCCGCAAGACCAAGGTCGGTTTGAAAAATCACCCGCAAGGAAGGCGCGGCGCTCGAATCCTCTTTTTGTTTCCTTTTCCACTTGGAAGAGAAGGCGCCGACCTCTTGAATCATGTGATGATAAAGACTATTTGTTACGGTCACGGTAAAGAAAAAATGCGTGATATACCGAGATCAACCATTGGATCCAGTAGCCAAACACCAAAGCACCCATGGTATTATGGCCGTAATTCTTTAAAGCCATCAGGCAAAATAACACACCAACGATTGAAAGTTTGAACAGATAAATCCGGAAACGGAACTTTCCATGCGAATTACTGCCGATTATATTTCCAAGCAGTAAAAATACAAAAGGGAACGATGCCAACAACGAATACAATAACACTGCCAGCATCACCTCGGAATCTTCCAAGCCGCTGCCAGGGTGGGGAAAAAATCGCATTCAGTATAAGCGCTTCAAGAAGAAGGCCAAAGGCAATTCCTGCCAGATCGAGACAAAAATCATTCAACCGGTACCGTCGCTGAATGTTTTTCATTTTTCGCATTCCTTGCCGATTCAAGATGTCCGAGTCGTTTTTATTGTAAAATTAAACAAGTTGGATGATACGCCCCAATTTTTAATGCTTGATTACCCCGCGCGACACTTCGGGCGTTTGTTGTACCATCA
>JAISNE010000308.1 GCA_031276375.1 Accumulibacter sp. | reverse complement strand
CTTACGTTCAGCATCAGCCAGCGATATCCTTCCCTGTCCGTGTAGGCCTCGCTGGCCCAGGGCGGCGCCTCCGGATCGCCCGGCGCGGGCGTCAGATCGTCGATGTTGCGCAGACCGAGGATCCGCGTCACCAGCAGCGCCACGTTGTTGCCATGACGCGTTCCGATCAGCAGCAAGCGCGAACTGGCGTTGCGGGGAGTCGTCTCCTTTTGCCGGAACACCGAAAAATCAGACACCGCGTAGAGGTTGCCGCGGATGTTGGTGATGCCGACGAACCACGGTTTGGTCAGCGGCACGCCGATCAGCGGCGGCAAGGGAGTGATTTCACCGGAATCCGGCAGCTCGACGAGCCAGTAATCGGGACCCGACTGGAAGCCGAGCAGCCCCGCCGCCCGCTGATCCCCCATCCCCGCCAGACGGGTCGCCAGATGCGCCTGGAATTCACGAAGACTGCTTTTCCTGGGCATGGTTCCGGCTTGGCTCAGAGCGCGGCGATCTTCGACAGCAGCAGCGCCGCGTCGACGGGCTTGACGACGTAGTCGATGGCGCCCTGGCGCAATCCCCAGATGCGGTCGGTCTCCTGCCCCTTGGAGGTGCAGACGATCACCGGGATGTGCCTGGTCGTTTCGTCGCGCGTCAGGGTGCGCGTCGCCTGATAGCCGTTCAGGCCCGGCATCACCACATCCATGAGAATCAGATGCGGCTGCTGCTTCTTGGCTTTCTCGACGCCATCCTCGCCGTTCTCGGCGGTTATGACCTGGTAACCGTTCCGGGTCAGCAATTCGGACATGACGTGGCGTTCCGTGGGTGAATCATCGACGACAAGAATTGTTTTTACCGGCATGATATTTAGACTCCTACTGCCTTTCGTACTTTCGTACTCGCGAAATACTGGCAAGAAAGCAACGGGGGACTAGCCCCGCTGCGGAACGAACATCGCTACCGACTGCAACAGGCTGTTCTTGGTAAACGGTTTGGTCAGGTATTGGTCCGAACCGACCATCCGCCCGCGCGCGCGATCGAACAAACCATCCTTCGACGACAACATGATCAGCGGAGTGGCGGCAAAACGCGGATTTTTCTTGATCAACGCGCAAGTCTGATAACCGTCGAGACGCGGCATCATGATGTCGCAGAAAATGACGTCAGGCTGATGATCGGCAATCTTGGACAAGGCGTCGAAGCCGTCTTCCGCCAGAATCACCTGACAACCCGCCTGCACCAGAAAAATCTCGGCGCTCCGCCGGATAGTGTTGCTGTCATCAATAATCATCACCTTGATGCCAGTCAAGCTCGCAACATCGACCAATCAGCACCTCCAGAGAACCCTGGGGCAAGCGCCCCGCCCGCCATCCGGCCCAACACCCACACGCCGCGCGATGGGAGACTATACATCAAACTCATATATTTCAACCACTTCTGTCTGAATTTGAAGGTTTTGTCTTGATCCGCGACGGCGCATGCCGCTTCCCGCGCAATCATAATGACCGCTTCCGGAGCGCCGCTCACGTCAGACCGAGGGACACCCAAAGCGTTTCGGTTAAAATTGCGCGGGATAACCAGGACGCAATTCTAGCCAATGGCCGTCCGTTGCACCAAGCATTTGTCTCAAAAACCGCCGCGATCGAGCAAAAAGTGAAAGCCGAATGAACGAAAAACCACGGACCTTGAACGGTTTTTCGCTTTTCACTTTTTACCCGGAATTCGATGAACGAACAACCGAACAAGCGGTCGCATTGCGACCGCATCTCCACTCTTTCACGTTTCGCCCAGGATTCGATGAACCACGGTAAATTGCGCGGACTGTACGCGATCACTCCGGAATTCCCGGACGCGGACGACGGCCTCGCGCGCGTTAGCGCGGCGCTGCGGGGCGGAGCGCGGATTGTCCAGTACCGCGACAAGTCCGGCGACGCGGCGCGGCAACACGAGATGGCGCGGGCGCTGCGCGCGCTGACCCGCGACCTTGGCGCGCTGCTGATCGTCAACGACAGCCTGCCGCTGGCCCTGGCCGTGGACGCCGACGGCGTTCATCTCGGCGGCGATGACGGCGACCTGGCCGCCGCGCGGGAAGCGCTCGGCCACGACAGGATACTGGGCGCCTCCTGCTACGCCGACTTCGAGCGCGCCCGCGCGGCGGCGCGGGCGGGCGCCGACTACGTGGCCTTCGGCGCGGTCTTCGCCTCGCCGACCAAACCGCGCGCGTCCCGCGCCGATCTTGCCTTGTTCGGCCGCTGCCGCGACGAACTGGGCGTCCCCGCCTGCGCCATCGGCGGCATCACCCTGGACAACGCGGCCAGCGTCGTCGCCGCCGGCGCCGACATGCTGGCGGTCATCACCGACATCTTCCAGGCTGGCGAAGCCGGCGCCATCGAAACCCGCGTTCGCGCCTACCAATCACTTTTTCGAGGAGAACCCGCGTGACCCAGCGTAACCAGCAACTGTTCGAGCGCGCCCAAAAACGCATCCCCGGCGGCGTCAACTCTCCGGTGCGCGCCTTCCGTTCCGTGGGCGGCACACCGCCTTTCCTGGTCCGCGGCAAGGGATCGCGCGTGACCGACGCCGACGGCGCCGCCTACATCGACTACGTAGGCTCCTGGGGGCCGCTGATTCTCGGCCACGCGCACCCCGAAGTCGTCGCGGCGACGCGGGAAGCCGCCCTGGGCGGACTGTCCTTCGGCGCGCCCACCGAAAGCGAAGTCGAGATGGCCGAACTATTGTGCCGTCTGCTGCCTTCGCTCGACCTGGTGCGTCTGGTCAATTCCGGCACCGAGGCGACGATGAGCGCCATCCGCCTGGCGCGCGGCCATACCGGACGCGATCTGCTGATCAAGTTCGAAGGCTGCTACCACGGCCACAGCGACAGCCTGCTGGTCAAGGCCGGCTCGGGCCTGTTGACCTTCGGCAACCCCAGTTCGGGCGGCGTGCCGGCCGACGTCGCGCGGCACACGCTGGTGCTCGGCTACAACGACGGCGAAGCGGTGGAACAGGCTTTCGCGCAACACGGCGAGCACATCGCCGCGGTCATCGTCGAGCCGGTCGCCGGCAACATGAATCTGGTCGCGCCGCAACCCGAATTCCTGCACGGCCTGCGCGCCCAATGCACCCGCCACGGCAGCGTGCTGATCTTCGACGAAGTGATGACCGGCTTCCGGGTCGGCCCCGCGGGCGCGCAAGGGCTGTACGGCATCCGTCCGGATCTGACCACGCTCGGCAAGGTGATCGGCGGCGGCATGCCGCTGGCCGCGTTCGGCGGGCAGCGCCGGATCATGGAAAAAGTCGCGCCGCTTGGCCCGGTCTACCAGGCCGGAACGCTATCGGGCAATCCGCTGGCCGTCGCGGCGGGACTCTCGACGCTGCGGCTGATCCAGGCGCCCGGCTTCTTCGCCGCCCTGGAACGCAAGACCCAGGCGCTGTGCGCCGGCCTGAACGCCGCCGCCGCGAAACACGGCGCGGCCTTCTCGGCCCAGTCCATCGGCGGCATGTTCGGCCTCTATTTCCGCGCCGGCTGCCCGCGGCATTTCGCCGAAGTCATGCAATGCGACAAAGACGCCTTCAACCGCTTCTTCCACGCCATGCTCGACGCGGGGCACTATTTCGCGCCATCCCCCTTCGAAGCCGGTTTCGTCTCGGCCGCGCACAGCGACGCCGACATCGCGGAAACCATCGCCGCCGCCGACCGGGCGTTCAGCAGGCTCTAAGCGCGAGGCACATGGTCAGACACGCCGAAAGCCCGCCGCGTCCCACGGCAACTCCATTTTTTTGGGGGGCACAGCGCCGGGAGATGGAGCTGTTCCTTGCGGAGCAAAGCGACGGTCGCTTTTACTGATCCCTGAAACCTGATCCTCAGCCTTTCCCTAAATGCGATTGCCCTGAGGTAGGCGTGTCGCCCGTTTTCCGGTACAGTACGCGGGATAATGAATGCATGCTGGAATCCGAATCATGCTGAAAAACCTTTTCGGCAAAAGCCTTGGCGGCCTTGGCGCTCCCAGGAATGTCCCGCGCGCCGCGCATGACGAGGGGGAAATCGATCTCGAGCGGATCGGGACGCTGATCGAGTTCTTTCCGATCGGCAAGAAACTGCGTTATTACCCGGAGTTCAACAAGGACATCGTGCTCGATACGCTGGTTGTCGCCTACTGCGCCAACGGCTATTTCCTCTACTCGATGGAGTCGGTCGAAATGGGGCGGGACGGCCTGCCAAGCGTTTTCCGGGCGAACGAGGGCAAGGTCCGCCTGCCCGCCGCGGAGTTGAGCGCGTTCCAGTTGCT
>JAISNE010000280.1 GCA_031276375.1 Accumulibacter sp. | reverse complement strand
ACGATGCAGGAATCCGGCGTGTCCCGCATCGTCGAAGTCGACATGGAAGAAGCGTTGCGCATGCGCGAGCAGATCGTTTAGGACAAAAGATGACCGAATTGCAGATGGGCTTGATCGGCCTGGGCGTCATTGCCGTGGTGGGCGTGCTGGCCTACAACAAATGGCAGGAAATGCTCCAGCGCGGGCAGGCGGAACGCCTGCTGAAGGCCAGCCATCCCGACGTCCTGCTGGACGGCGCGGCGGACAAGACCCAGGCCAGGGAACCGGAGGCCAGGTTTTCTCCCGCCGTGGACGAAGCCGGCACCGGCGACGCGCGTGTCGAACCCGTGCTGGGGTCTCGGCCGGAACAGGAATCGCCGGAACCGGCGGAGCCAGCGGCGTCCGCGCCGGCACCGGCCGAAGCGGCGGGCGGGCGCGAACCGGAAGAGGATCAGCGTTTCCTCTCCCCGCTGATCGATTTCATCGCCAGCATCGACGCCGTCGAAGCCGTGCCCGCGCGGCATATCGTCGACACGCCGAGGGAAGCCCTGGCCCGCGTGCGCAAGCCGGTGCGCTGGATCGGCTACGACGAAGCGTCCGGCGAATGGCTGCCGATATCGCCGCAGCCTTCCGGGCCGCAAGGCAAGTACCGGCATATCCGCGCCGGCCTGCAACTGGTCAACCGCCAGGGGCCGGTCAGTGAAGACGAACTGGTGGTCTTCGCCACGGCCATGCAGGAACTGGCCGACCAATTGACCGGCGTCGCCAGCCTGCCCTCGCGGCAGAGCGCGCTGGAGACCGCCTGGGCGCTCGACCAATTCTGCGTCGGCGTCGACATCCAGATCGGCATCAACGTCATCAGTCAAGGAAGATCGTTCGTCGGCACCAAACTGCGCGCCCTGGCCGAATCGGCCGGCATGGTGATCGACGAAGGGCGTTTCGTATACCGCGACAATGGCGACAACCTGCTTTTCGCGCTGCTCAACCAGGAAGCCTCGGGTTTTTCGGCCGAGACGATGCGGAGCATGAGCACGCAAGGGCTGACCTTCCTGCTCGATGTGCCATGCGTGACGCAGGGCAGGCGAGTGTTCGACCAGATGGTCGAACTGGCGCGGCATTTCGCCGACGTGCTGCGCGGCGCGCTGGTCGACGACAATCGCCACCCGCTGTCCGACGCATCGCTCGAACCGGTCCGCCAGCAGATCGACCAGTATCAGGCGATGCTGGCGGCCCGGCAGTTGCCGGCGGGCAGCCCGCTGGCGCGGCGCCTGTTTTCGTAAACCTTCATCGACGCTGTTCCTCTCCCCCGCTGGCGGGGGAGAGGAGTGGGGTATCAAAACGGGATGGCCAGCGCGAAATGGACGCGCAGTTCGCCGGCGCGCTGGCCGTAGGCGAGATCGACGCCGAGCGGTCCGGCCGGGCTTTTCCAGCGCGCGCCCAGGCCGTAGCCGATGGCGGGGTCGAGGGCGCCGGGGCGGTCCGCCGCGCCGCCGGCATCGATGAACGCGGCGATGCCCCAGGTCGGCGAGAGCCAGTGCGTGGCCTCGACACTGAGCACGGCGAGATAGCGTCCGCCGACCGTCGCCGATCCCTCCTCGACGCCAAGGCTTTGATACGAATATCCGCGCACCGATCCGGCGCCGCCGGCGCGGAACAGATAGTCCTGCGGGATGCCTTCGCGGGATGGCGCGAGGGTCGCGCCGGCCTCGGCGCGCACGGCGAGCGAGTCGAGTTTCCCGAGGGGAACGTAGTGCAGCCAGCGGCCATGCAGCCGGACGAAGTTCTGGTCCGAGAGCAGCGCCTTGGCGCCGCCGCCGATTTGCACTTGCAACACGTCGCCCCGGCGCGGGTCGAGCGGGTTGTCGACGCGCCGCCAGGTCCATTGGACGTCCGCCACCAACGCTTTGTTGACCGTTTCTTCTTCGCCGTCCGGACGCCGCCGTTCGCGCTCCCAGTTGAGCGACAGGCGCTGTTCGATGCTGCCGCGCGGCTGCGTCGTCTGCACGCCAAAGGCGTGGCGGTCGATGCGCAGGCCCTGGATGTCGGTCGCTTCGAACATCACGCCGAAGGCATGGCGGCGGTTCCTGTCGTCCGGCGGCAGCATGATGTCGGCGTAGGCCGTGCGCTGTTTCTGCTCGATGCGCAGACCGCTGTCGAGTTCCCAGGCCCGGTTGAACAGGTTCGACGTGTGGTAGCCGGCTTCGACGCGCGCGCCGGTGTTCGAGCTGACGCCCGCGCCGAAACCGAAGCGGTGCGCCGGCCGCTCGCGGACGTCCACGTCGACGGGCGCGGTCAGCGTTCCGTCCTCGCCGGCGAGCGCGCCGCCGCGATCGAAGGTGACGCGCGCGGCGGCAAAATAGGGCGTGGCGAGGAGCGCGCTTTGCAGCGCCGCGAGAGCTTCTTCCCGGTAGAGCGCGCCGTTTTTGACGGCGCGGTTGTAACGCGCGACCAGCGATGCCGGGTAGCGGTGCAGGCCGGTGACGCGCAGGCCGCCGAAACGGTACGGCGGACCGGCGTCATAACGGGCCGTCAGACGCGCCTGCCGCGCTTCCACATCGATCTCGGCGGCGCTGTCGGTAAGGCGCGCGCCGGCATGGGCGACGGCGAGCAGGCCGGACAACACTTGCTGCTTGGCTTCGCTCCAGTCCTCTTGCCGGAACGGCTGGCCGGCGGGCAGAAGCCACGCCGCGATCAGCCTTTTCCTGGTGTCCGCGTCGACCGGGCCGTCGATGTCGACGTCCACGCCGGCGACGTGGGTACGCGCTCCGGGGTCGATGCGCACATGCCACGCCCCTTCGTCCTCGGACATGGCGAAATGCGGAGAGAAATAGCCCTCGGTGGCCAGCATTTCTTCGAGCATCGCTTGCAGGCGGCGCGGCGCGGGCGCTTCCTCGGGCAGGCGCGGAGTCATCCATGCGACCAGTTCGTCCGGCCCTTCCAGGACGATGGCCGGCGCGGCGAAAGCGGCTGGCCAGGCCAGCATCAGCAGCGCCAGGAAGCAAGGAAGAAATTGGCATTGCGCTGGCATCGGTTTATTCTACCGGGAAGTTTCCGCCGGACCACCGGCTTTCAATGATCGATCCTGGAGGCACACGCCATGCAAATTACCACGACTCCAACCCTGGAAGGCCGGCGCATCGTCCGCTATTGCGCCATCGTCGCCGGCGAGGCCGTGCTCGGCGCCAATATCTTCAAGGATATGTTCGCCAACATCCGCGATCTGGTGGGCGGACGTTCCGGAACGTATGAGAAGGAGCTGCGCAAGGCGCGCCAGTTCGCTCTCGACGAATTGGCCGAACAGGCCGCCGAACTGGGCGCCAACGCCGTGGTCGGCGTGGACCTCGATTACGAGGTGCTCGGCGAAAAGAACGGCATGCTGATGGT
>JAISNE010000252.1 GCA_031276375.1 Accumulibacter sp. | reverse complement strand
ACTTCTTCGACAGGATCATCGTGATCGCCGCCGTCAGCGTCGTCTTCCCGTGGTCCACGTGACCTATCGTGCCGACGTTTACGTGCGGCTTCGTACGCTCATATTTTGCCTTAGCCATTTGAATATCCTCGAAACCAGTGTTACTTCTTGTTGATGACGGCCTCGGCGACGTTTTTCGGCGCCTCGGCATAATGCTTGAATTCCATCGAGTAGGTCGCCCGCCCCTGGGACAGCGAGCGCACGGTGGTGGCGTAGCCGAACATCTCGGCCAATGGAACCTCGGCCTTGATCGCCTTGATGCCGCCGGCAAGCTCTTCCATGCCATGAATGATGCCGCGCCGGCCAGAGAGATCGCCCACGATGTTACCCGTATATTCGTCGGGAGTCTCGACTTCGACGGACATCATCGGCTCCAGCAACGTGGGCGACGCCCTCTTCATGCCTTCCTTGAAGGCCGACGATGCCGCCATGCGGAAAGCGTTCTCGTTGGAATCGACCTCGTGAAACGAACCGTCGAAAAGCGTGAACTTGACGTCGACCACGGGGAATCCGGCAAGAACACCGCTCTTGACCGCATCCTGCAAGCCCTAGTCAACCGCCGGAATGTATTCGCGCGGAACGGTGCCGCCCTTGATCGCGTCGACGAATTCGTAACCCTTGCCGGTTTCGTTCGGCTCGATCTTGATCCACACGTGGCCATACTGACCGTGGCCGCCAGTCTGCTTGACGAACTTTCCTTCCTGCTCGACCGCTTTCTTGATGCATTCGCGATAGGCGACCTGCGGCTTGCCGACGTTGGCGTCCACGCCGAATTCACGCCTCATGCGGTCGACGATGATTTCGAGATGCAGCTCGCCCATGCCGGAAATGATGGTCTGGCCGGTTTCCTCGTCGCTGCGCACGCGGAAGGACGGATCTTCCTGCGCCAGACGGCCCAGGGCGATGCTCATCTTTTCCTGGTCGCCCTTGGTCTTGGGTTCGACGGCGATGTGAATGACCGGCTCGGGGAATTCCATGCGTTCGAGAGTGATCGCCGCGGCGGGATCGCACAGGGTTTCCCCGGTCGTCACCGCTTTCAGACCGACGCACGCGGCAATGTCACCGGCGAGGACTTCCTTGATTTCCTCCCGGTTGTTGGCATGCATCTGCAACAAACGCCCGATCCGCTCCTTGCGCTCCTTGACCGGGTTATAAATGGTGTCGCCCGATTGCAGCACGCCGGAATAAACACGGATGAAGGTCAACTGCCCGACGTAAGGATCGGTCATCAGTTTGAAGGCCAGGGCCGAAAACTTGGCGGTATCGGAGGCTTCGCGCGATTCGGTCGCGCCGCGCTCGTTTTCGCCTTCCACCGCCGGAATATCGACCGGTGACGGCAAAAGCTCGATGACCGCGTCCAGCATCCGCTGGACGCCCTTGTTCTTGAACGCCGTCCCGCACAACACCGGCTGGATTTCACAAGCGATGGTGCGCGCCCGCAATCCCTTGATGACCTCCGCTTCGCTCAGATCGCCGGATTCGAGGTATTGCTCCATCAGCTCCTCGTTCGCCTCGGCCGCCGATTCGAGCATTTTGGCCCGCCACTCCTCGGCCAGGCCGAGGAGATCCGCCGGGACCTCCCGATATTCGAACTTCATTCCCTGCGAAGCCTCATCCCAGAGGATGGCTTTCATTTTGATCAAATCGACGACGCCGGAGAACTTGTCTTCCCGGCCGATCGGGATGACGATGGGCACCGGAGTTCCCTTCAGGCGCGTCTGCATCTGGTCGACGACCTTGAAGAAATCGGCCCCCTGGCGGTCCATCTTGTTTACGAAAGCCAGCCGCGGAACGCCGTATTTGTTGGCTTGCCGCCAGACGGTTTCCGACTGCGGCTGCACGCCGCCGACCGCGCAATAGACCATGCAGGCCCCGTCGAGCACGCGCATGGAGCGTTCGACCTCGATGGTGAAATCCACGTGCCCCGGCGTATCGATGATGTTGAGACGATGCTCCGGGAACTGCAAATCCATGCCCTTCCAGAAACAGGTCGTCGCCGCCGAGGTGATGGTGATGCCGCGCTCCTGTTCCTGCTCCATCCAGTCCATCGTGGCCGCGCCATCGTGCACTTCGCCGATCTTGTGATTGACGCCGGTGTAATAAAGGATACGCTCGGTCGTCGTCGTCTTGCCGGCGTCGATATGGGCGCTGATGCCAATATTGCGATATCGCTCGATGGGAGTTTTGCGTGCCACGTTTTAAACCTTCATTGATAAAGAACGTTTGCCGGCGGCGCTGCTCGCCCCCGGACATTGAAACGTCAGAAACGGAAATGGGCGAAAGCCTTGTTGGCGTCCGCCATGCGATGCACCTCATCGCGCTTCTTGACCGCCGCGCCGCGATTCTCCGCCGCGTCGAGCATTTCCGCGGCCAGGCGCTGATCCATCGATTTCTCGGAACGCTTGCGCGCCGATTCGCGCAGCCAGCGCATGGCCAGCGCCATGCGGCGGTTCGGGCGAACCTCGACCGGAACCTGGTAATTGGCGCCGCCGACGCGGCGGCTCTTGACTTCGACCAAGGGCTTCACATTGTTCATGGCCAGGCCGAAGACTTCGAGCGGATCCTTGCCATCCTTGGCGGCGATGATGTCAAACGCGCCATACACGATGCGCTCGGCAACGGACTTCTTGCCGCTCATCATGAGCGTGTTGATGAACTTGGACACTTCGATATTGCCGAATTTTGGATCCGGGAGAATATCGCGCTTCGGAACTTCACGACGGCGTGGCATGAATGAACAACCTTTCAGATAACGATTCAGTCGAGAGGCCGGCAATGGCCGGCCCCACCCGACTGCCCAGCGGGCAGTCACTTACTCAAGCGGCGATCAAGCCGCCTTCGGACGCTTCGTGCCGTACTTCGAACGGCCCTGCTTGCGATCCTTGACCCCCTGCGTGTCGAGCGAACCGCGCACGGTGTGATAGCGGACGCCGGGCAGGTCCTTCACGCGGCCGCCGCGAATCAGCACCACCGAGTGTTCCTG
>JAISNE010000191.1 GCA_031276375.1 Accumulibacter sp. | reverse complement strand
CATGACCGGCGCGGCGGTTTTCCGATCGGATAGAATAGAAGGCTCGAAAACCTGAAATCACTCCTGGAGAATGCGATGGAACCTCGTGCGGATATTGCCCTGATCGGCCTGGCCGTGATGGGTCAGAATCTGATCCTGAACATGAACGACCACGGTTTTACCGTGGTCGCGTACAACCGTTCGACCGACAAGGTCGATCAATTTCTCGGCAACGAGGCCAAGGGAACCCGCGTGCTCGGCGCGCATTCCGTCTCGGAAATGGTGGCCCTGCTCAAAAGGCCGCGGCGGGTGATGATGCTGGTCAAGGCCGGTCATCCGGTCGATGAGTTCATCGATCAGTTGATCCCGCATCTGGAGGCGGGCGACATCATCATCGACGGCGGCAATTCGCTGTTCGAAGACACCAACCGCCGGCAGAAATACGTCGAAAGCAAGGGGCTGCTCTACATCGGCACCGGCGTTTCCGGCGGCGAGGAGGGCGCCCGGCACGGCCCGAGCATCATGCCCGGCGGCTCGCCGGCGGCCTGGCCGTTCGTGAAGGACATCTTCCAGGCCATTTCCGCCAAGGCCGAGGGGAATGTCCCCTGTTGCGAATGGGTCGGCGAAATGGGCGCCGGGCATTACGTCAAGATGGTGCATAACGGCATCGAGTACGGCGACATGCAGCTCATCTGCGAAGCCTACAACATCATGAAGACTGGCCTGGGCATGAGCGCCGGCGAAATGCACGAAGTGTTCAGGGAATGGAACGCCGGCGAGCTAGACAGCTACCTGATCGAGATTACCCGCGACATCCTGGCCCGGAAGGACGACGACGGGCTGCCGCTGGTGGACAAGATTCTCGACACCGCCGGCCAGAAAGGCACCGGCAAGTGGACGGTAATCAATTCGCAGGACCTCGGCATTCCGATCACCCTGATGGCCGAGGCCGTCTATTCGCGCTGCGTGTCGGCGCTGAAGAACGAGCGCGTCGAGGCGTCGGTCAGGCTCGCCGGGCCGGATCCGGCGCTCGCCGAAGTCGCCGCCGATCCGGCGCGAAAACAGGCTTTCATCGCCGACATCCGCAGCGCGCTCTACGCTTCCAAGATCGTCAGCTACGCGCAAGGCTACATGCTGATGCGGGCGGCGGCCGGGGAATACGGCTGGAATCTCAACTACGGCGGGATCGCGCTGATGTGGCGGGGCGGCTGCATCATCCGCTCGCGTTTCCTGGGCGAGATCAAGGCGGCGTTCGACCGCAACCCGGCGCTGTCCAATCTCCTGCTCGACGACTACTTCCGGGACGAGATCGGCAAGGCGCAGGCGGGCTGGCGCAACGTGGTGGCCGCCGCGGCGCAAAAAGGCATTCCGGTGCCGGCGTTCGCCACCGCGCTGGCCTTCTTCGACCAGTACCGCAGCGCCGTGCTGCCGGCCAACCTGCTGCAGGCGCAGCGCGACTATTTCGGCGCCCATACCTACGAACGCATCGACCGCCCGCGCGGCCAGTTCTTCCACACCAACTGGACCGGCAAGGGCGGCACGACGGCGTCTTCGACCTACAACGTCTGAACGGAGCGAAAAAAAGATGAAAGTGCTGCTGACCACCACCAGTTTCCAGGATACGCCGGGCGCGCATCACGCGCTGCTCGAACGGAGCGGCTTCGAGATCGCGCGCGAACGCGGCCCCTTGAGCGAGCGGCAACTGCTCGATCTGATCGAAAGGCACGGCGGCTTCGACGCCCTGCTCAACGGGGACGACCGCATCACCGCGCGGGTGATCGACGCCGCCGGGCCGCGGCTGAAAGTCATCGCCAAGTACGGTATCGGTCTCGATTCGATCGACGTCGCGCACGCCACGGAAAAGCGCATTCCCGTGTTGTTCACGCCGGGGGTGAATCACACCACGGTCGCCGAGCACGCATTCGGCCTGATGATCGGCCTGGCCAAGGAATTCTGGCCGCACGCCAGCGCCGTCAAGAACGGCAAATGGGTGCGGCATACCGGCCACGAACTGATGGGCAAGACGCTCGGCGTGCTCGGGCTGGGGCGCATCGGGCAGGAAGTGGTCAAGCGCGCCAGGGCCTTCGGCATGCGCTGCGTGGCCTTCGACGTGTACTGGCCGGAAGCGTTCGCCGCCGAATACGACGTCGAGCGCGTGGCGACGGCGGAAGACGTGCTCCCGCTGGCCGACGTGGTGACCCTGCACATGAACCTGACCGACGCCAACCGCGGCTTCATCGATGCCCGCGCGCTGGCGACCATGAAGCGCGGCGCCTATCTGATCAACACCGCGCGCGGCGGCCTGGTGGTCGAAAACGACATCGCCCAGGCGTGCCGCGACGGCCAACTGGCCGGTTACGGCACGGACGTCGTCGAAGAGGAGCCGATGCGTCCGGGCCACCCGTTCCAGAGCATCGATTCCATCCTGGTCACGCCGCATATCGGCAGCCGCACCTTCGAGAGCGTCGAGCGGCAGGCGCTGCGCGCGGTGACCAACCTCGTCGAATATCTCAACGGCGGAAAGGATTACATCCAGGCCAACAAGTTCTGAGGAGCAAGTCCAAGGTTCGGAGGACGGAAGACGGCAACCGCGTTCAAAAATGAGAGAAATTCTCCCGCCAAGGCTGTCCCGATTTGCAAATAGCGTTCGGGATGGAAAGGAGCTTGTGCAGGCAGGCGACGAGGGCGACCTTCTTGGCCTTGGTCAAGTTGTTCAAGCTGCTGGATCGTCACCCCGAGCTGCTCGACGAGATCGGAACCGCCCGGCTTTCTCGAAACTCGCGCGTTTCGCGCTATTTCAAGGCCGGAAGTCGACTCATCGGGCTTCATGCACTCCCCATGCTCGGTCAGGTCACTGGCGCCGGGTTGAACACGGCCAGTGAATTGAACAGTCCCCATCGGTCGGCCCAGGTCTTCTTGCGGCCGCTGGCGACATCCAGGATCAGGTGGAAAATCTCCCAGCCGACTTCTTCGATGGTGGCTTCGCCGGTGGCGATGGTGCCGGCGTCGACCTCCATCAGATCGTGCCAGCGCGCGGCCAGGTCGCGGCGCGTGGCTACCTTGATTACCGGCGCGGCTTCGAGACCGTAGGGCGTGCCGCGCCCCGTGGTGAACACTTGCAGGGTCATGCCCGAGGCCAGTTGCTGCGTGCCGCAGACAAAGTCGCTGGCCGGCGTGGCGGCGAAGATCAGGCCCTTTTGCGTGACTTTCTCGCCCGGCGCGAGCACGCCGGCGATGGCGCTGGAACCGGACTTGGCGATCGATCCCATGGCTTTTTCGACGATGTTCGCCAGGCCGCCCTTCTTGTTGCCGGGCGTGGTGTTGGCGGCCCGGTCGCTTTCTCCCCGCGAGAGGTAGCTGTCGTACCAGGCCATTTCGCGCAGCAAGGCCCGGCCGACGGCTTCGTCGGCGGCGCGCGGCGTGAGCAGATGGATCGCGTCGCGCACTTCGGTGACTTCCGAGAACATCACCGTGGCGCCGGCGCGAACCAGCAGGTCGGCGGTGAAACCCACGGCCGGATTGGCTGTCACGCCGGAAAACGCGTCGCTGCCGCCGCATTGCAGCCCGACGATCAGGTCGGAGGCCGGGCAGGTTTCGCGCCGGCGCCGGTCGAGCCGGGCCAGATGCGCTTCGGCTTGCGTCATGATCGCCGAGATCATCGGCTGGAAACCTGAATACCGTTCGTTTTGCAGACAGAGCACGTCATCGCTGCTTATTTTGATCGGTGTGCCGCCTTCGTTGAGCAGGCGGTCCGGCGGCAATTTTTCGCAACCCAGGCTGACCACGAGGACTTCGTTGCCGAAGTTGGGATTGCGCGTCAGGTTGTGCAGGGTGCGGATCGGCACGGCGGCGGACGGGGCGTTGATTGCCACGCCGCAGCCGTAGATGTGGTTCAGCGCCACGACGCCATCGACGTTCGGGTATTTGGGCAGCAGTTCGGCCTTGATGCGCCTGACCGCGTAATCGACCACGCCGGCGACGCACTGCACCGTCTGGGTGATGGCCAGCAGGTTCTTGGTGCCGACCGTCCCGTCCGGATTGCGGTAGCCCTCGAAGGCATACCCCTCCAGCGGCGGCAGCGGCGCCGGCGTCCGGGTCGCCAATGGCAACGAGTCGAGCGGCGGCGCTTCCGGCAGGCGCACCAGCGATTCCTCGATCCAGCCGCCCCGCGGAATCGGCTGGACGGCATGGCCGATGACCTCGCCATAGCGCACGATCGGCGCGTCCCGCGCCAGATCGACGAGCGCCAGTTTGTGTCCCTGCGGGACGTGTTCGCGCAATGTCAGGCCGTCGTCGAACACCGTCCCGGCGGGCAGCCCGCCGGAATTGACGACGATGGCCACGTTGTCGGCGGCATTGACCTTGATGGTCAACGGCTTGCCGCGCGTGGAAGTCGGCCGATTCATGGCGCGCCGTCCCTCCCTCCGGTTGTCGAAGCGCCACTACCCAGGGCCGGCGTCCGTTTCCCCGCCAGCGAGACGATACATTTCATTGGAATTCTCCTCCGTTCGATCGCCGGCGCGCGGCCGGCCAAATCATCCACCTTTATTCCTTGAACGTTTCCTCGCGCTTTTGGCTGATCGACGGCAGCAGCACGACGGCCAGGGCCGCGGCCGCGACGACCAGCAGGATCGCGCTCAAGGGTCGGGTGACGAATACCGAGAAATCGCCGGACGACATCAGCAGGGCGCGCCGCAGATATTCCTCCATCATCGGGCCGAGGATAAAACCGAGCAGCATCGGCGCGGGTTCGCATTCGAGTTTGCTGAACATGTAGCCGGCGAATCCGAAGAAAGCCATCATGAACACGTCCCACTCGGAATTGTTGATGCTGACGACGCCGATCGCGCAGAACACGACGATCACCGGGAACATCAGGTGGTACGGCGCGGTGATCAGCTTTACCCACAGGCCGATCATCGGCAGGTTGAGCACGATCAGGAAAAAGTTGCCGATCCACATCGAGGCGATCAGGCCCCAGAACAGCGCCGGCTGTTCGGTGAGCACCGACGGACCGGGCTGGATGCTGTGGATCATCATCGCGCCGATCATGATCGCCATCGTCGGATTCGACGGGATGCCCAGCGTCAGCATCGGGATGAACGAAGTCTGCGAGCCGGCGTTGTTGGCCGACTCCGGCCCGGCGACGCCCTCAATGGCGCCTTCGCCAAAGGGAATCGGATTCTTCGACAGCTTCTTCTCGACCGCGTAGGAGGCAAAAGACGACAGCACCGCGCCGCCGCCCGGCAGGATTCCCAGGAAAGAGCCGACCGCCGTGCCGCGCAGCACCGGCGCCAGGATGCCCTTGAATTCCTTCCACGAGAGGCGCAGTCCGGAAACCGACCTGGCCATCAGTTCGCGCGTTCCCTTTTTTTCCAGATTGTTGATGATTTCGCCCAGGCCGTACATGCCCATCGCCAGCACGACGAAATTCACCCCGTCGGCCAGCCAGTCCTGGCCGAAGGTGAAGCGCGTGGCGCCCGAATTCACGTCGGTGCCGACGATGCCCAGCAACAGACCGAGGAAGATCATCCCCAGGGCGTGGAGCAGCGAACCGTGCGCGAGCACGATCGATACCGCGAGGCCGAGCACCAGCAGCGAGAAATACTCGGCCGGGCCGAATTTCAGGGCCATCTCCGCCAGCGGCGGCGCGAACAGGGCGATCAGGAAAGTGGCGATGGTGCCGGCGATGAACGAACCGATCGCCGCCGTGGCCAGCGCCTTGCCGGCTTCACCGCGCCTGGCCATGGCGTGGCCGTCGAGCGCGGTGATCACCGACGACGCTTCGCCCGGCAGATTGACCAGGATGGCCGTCGTCGAGCCGCCGTACTGCGCGCCGTAGAAAATGCCGGCGAGCATGATCAGCGCGGTCACCGGCTCGAACCGGTAAGTCACCGGCAGCAGCATGGCGATCGTCGCCACCGGCCCGAGGCCGGGCAGCACCCCGATCAGCGTGCCGAGCACGACGCCGATGAAGCAGTAGAAAAGGTTGCCCAGCGAGAATGCCGTGGAAAAGCCGAGCGATAGATTGGCCAGGATGTCCATGGCGTCCCTCACATTCCGAACCACGGGCCGACGATGGCGAACGGCAGCCCCAGGCCCTTGACGAAGACCAGCGCGGAAAAGACGCTGGAAACGACGGCCAGCGCGAGCGCCGTCCCGAGCTTGAATCTGTCGCTCGCCCAGGCGCTGACAAGGACCATCAGCATCAGCGAGGGCGCGAGGCCGGCGCCGCGCGCCAGAACGCCGAACAGCACGACGCTGCCGAGCACGAGGGCGATTTCCTTCCAGCAGAACGCTCCGATCGTCTCGCCGGCATGCAAAAAAGAACGAATCATCGAAATGACGCCGATCAGCGTCAGGAATCCGCCCAGCAACGTCGGAAAATATCCCGGCCCCATGCGCACCGAAGTGCCCATGTTGTACTCTTGCGCCATCACGATCGCGCCGATGCCCACCGAGGCGTACATCAGGCCGGCAAAAAAATCCCTGGGGTGTTTAATGAATACGGACATGGCGACTCCCCGATTTGAAAGGCAAGGGATAAAACCGCCCCGTGGACAGAGCCGGGAGCCGTTCCACCTCATCGCCCGTGGTTTTTACTTTTTCCGCCTTTCGAAATGCCCTCCCGCCAGCGCGAGAGGGCGCCGCTCCATCAATCCATCAATTCAGCTTGATGTCGCCAACTTCGATGACCTTCTTCCACCGGGCCAGTTCGGCATCGAGAAACTCGGTGAATTGCTCGGGCGTGGTCGCCGAGACGTCGTATCCCAGATCGGTCAGTTTCTTGGACATTTCCGGATCTTTCAGGGCGGACATCATCGCCTCGAGGATAGTCTTCTTCACCTCGGGCTGAAGTCCCCTGGGCGCGGCCAGCGCCTGCCACGAGGTCACCACCATGTCCTTGTAGCCGAGTTCGGACAGGGATGGGACATCGGGCAGGAGCGGCGAACGCTTCTCGCTGGTCACCGCCAGGGCTTTCAGCCGGCCCGACTTGATGTGGCCGATGACGTTGTTGATATTCTGGAAGGAGACTTGCGCATGCCCCGCGACCAGATCGGCGATGGCCGGACCGCCGCCCTTGTACGGCACGTGAATGCCTTTCGTGCCGGTGGACATCCAGAACAGTTCGGTCGTCAGATGATCGGAAGAACCGGCGCCCGAGGTCGGGAAGGACAGCTTGCCGGGATTCTGCTTGAGGTATTCGATGAGTTCGGCGACCTTGTTGGCCGGCACGCCGGGATTGAGCACCAGAACGTTGGGCGACTTGACGGCCACCGTCAGGAGATCGAAATCCCTGGCCGGATCGTAGGCCAGATTCTTCTGCAGGAAGGGGTTGGCCACCCACACGCCGATCGAGGCGCACAGGATGGTGTAGCCGTCCGGCGTCGAACGCTTGACCTGGGCGGCGCCGATGGCGCCGGTGGCGCCCGGCTTGTTTTCGACGACGACCGGCTGCCCCAGTTTTTCCGACATCTTCGGCGTCATGAACCGCGCGATCTGGTCGGTCGAACCGCCCGGCGGGAACGGCACGATGATGGTCACCGGCTTGTCCGGATACGCGGCCCGCGCTCCCGCCGCCACGACAAACCCCGCGAGCAGTGCCACGATGATCTTTTTCATGTTTTTACTCCTCCAGTAAATATCCCGTTTGTCTCGGGCGCGCTCCGGGATGTT
>JAISNE010000156.1 GCA_031276375.1 Accumulibacter sp. | reverse complement strand
AGCGCAACCCGCGCGGCGTCAAAAGAAAGATGAGTAACTTCAAGCTCCGAAAACGCAAGCATCCTCTCAATCAACTTTGTCGGCCAATAATACGAATATTGTCTAAATGAACAGTATTGGGCCTTGCCCCTCTTTTCGCTGATTCTGATCGGCTACCTGACCCAGCGCCTGTCCGGCTGGCCCGCCTCGGTTCTGGATGGCCTGACGCGTTTCGTATTCAGTCTGGCGATTCCGGCCATGCTGTTCCGCCTGATGAGCAACTCGCGCGATCTGCCGCCGGTCGATTCGCGCCTGCTGATCGCCTTCTTCGGCGGCTGCCTGATCGTCTTTGTCATCGGGCGGCTGCTTTCCTGGAAAGTCTTCGCGTTCGACGGCGCCTCCCAATCCGTCTTCGCGATGGGCGGCATCTTCAGCAACTGCGTGATGCTCGGATTGCCGCTGACCAAGCTGGCGCTCGGTGACGCGGCGGTCCCGTCGGTGGCCTTGATCATTGTGTTCAACGCCTTGATCCTGTGGACGCTGGTGACCGTTTCCGTGGAGTGGGCGCGCCACGGCAGCTTCTCGATACGTGGCTTTGCCCGCACGGCAAAAAATGTACTGACCAACCCGATCGTCGCCAGCATTCTGGCCGGAACGCTTTTCAGCCTGACCGGGTGGACGCTGCCGGAGGTGATCGATTCGCCGATCGCCATGCTCGGCGAAGCGGCTTCGCCGATCGCGCTGGTCGTTCTGGGCATGGGGCTGGCCCGATACGGCATCGGCGACGGAATCCGGATCGGCATGGCGGTTTCCGCGCTCAAGCTGATCGTCCAGCCGCTGGCCGTATGGGCGCTGGCGTGGCTGCTCGGCCTGCCGAAAATGGAAACCCGGGCGGTGGTCCTGCTCTCGTCGATGTCGATTGGCGCCAACGTTTACCTGATGGCCGGCCAGTTCAAGGTGCTGGAAGGAGCGATGGCCAGCGCGCTGGTCTTGTCGACGCTGCTGGCGTCGGTGACGACGCCCTTGGTTCTCGCGCTGATACATTGATCCTGAATTCCTCGGTTAACCGCTATCCGCCGTGATTGTTAGAGGGCGCCGGCCGCCGCGAAAAGGGCCGTGGCAAGCTGTCCGGGTGATTTCACCGCGTGGCGCGGCGTGGTCATGTCGTTCTCCAAAATAGGATTCATGCGATTCAACCTGGAAACCGCCGTTGGCCACTCTTTTTTTGATGGAAGCCACCGGATGGCAAAGTTCCTTTCTTTTTCATCGGCTCCCCCGCCGGGTGAGGCCGTTACACGCTCGGGCGCGCTGCCCCGGAGCGCGTCCAACGGCGGTTTCTGGTAGGCAGTCACCTTGAATTTGACACAATCGTTGGGAAGAATTATCGGCTGACCCGAAGCGTTTCCCACCCCGTCATTCCCGCGCAGGCTTAGAATCCAGAAAAGGCGCGAAATACTGGATTCCCGCCTGCGCGGGAATGACGGGTATCTTGACCGCCTCGTCTCAAAAAAAGCGAGGGGCACGAAAGCAGGGCCTGATACCCAGTTGCGCTCGATAGGCCGTCAATACTCCCGTCTGCCGTATCAAGATTTCAGTCATTTTTTTCGTATCACGATGGTTTGGTGGCAACTTGGTATGAAAACCTGCCCATCGAGTCCTTGCTTTCCAGCGTGACTGACTACTAGGTTCAAGGGCGATATTGTAGCGATGTCGGGGATGGCCTCCATTTCGTTTGCTCCGGGTTGACTTCGGAGTATCGGCAACAGACAATACATCCGTACATGTTGTACGTATAAGGAGATGGAAATGTCAAATTTGTCTGCAAATGGCGAGGCGTCGGGTTTTTCCCTTTACGATGCCATGAATAAAATCCCCGGCGGGCTGATGATCGTTCCGCTGGTGCTGGGTTCGGTCGTCGGCACCTTCGCGAAACCTTTCCTCACGATGGGATCGTTTACGACGGCGCTTTTCCAGGCGAGCGCCTTGCCGCTCATTGGCCTGCTTATTTTTGCCACGGGAATGCAAGTCACGCTGCGTACGAGCGGGCCGGTGCTGGCGACGGCCGGCGTGGTTTTGCTTGGGAAATCGATTATTCCAGCAACGCTTGTCGTATTGCTGGGCACGGTAGTCGGCATAAATGGCGTCTGGGGTATTTCGATATTGGCCATGCTGGTCGCTATCGATAATTCAAACGGCGGACTTTGGCTGGCGTTTACAGGCCGCTACGGCGACAAGCGGGACCGGGGAGCGTATATCGCGTCGGCCTTGAATGACGGGCCATTTTTTTCGATGCTCTTCCTCGGCGTCTCGGGCCTTGCGCAGATTCCGTTCATCGCGCTCGTCGCGGCGGTCACCCCCTTCCTGCTGGGTATGCTGATCGGCAATCTGGACAAAAAATGGACTGAAATCCTGCGTCCGACGCCGCAGATCGTGATTCCTTTCTTCGCCTTCGCCCTGGGGACCGGAATCAATCTTGAAAGCGTGGTCAAAGGGGGACTCTCCGGAATCGTCATCGGCGTGATCGTCGCGCCGTTTACCGGATTCATCGTCTATCTGGGTTACAAGTTCATCCTGCGCCGCGGCTATCGCTCGGGCATTGGTTTCGCGGCGGGCACCACGGCCGGCAATGCCATCGCCACCCCGGCCATCGTCGCGCAAGCGGATCCGGCTTTCGCGCCGCTGGTGGGCACGGCAACCGCGCAGGTCGCCGCCTGCGTCCTGGTCACGGCGATTCTCGCCCCCGTCCTTGCCTCATGGATGCTCAAGCGCGAAGGCGGTCTGCTCACCGAGGAAGAAATCGCCAGGATTGACGCGATGGATCTTAACGTCAGCGAACCTCAACTCTGAGAGAAGTAACGATGTCCTCCATTTCCGGTGACGAAAAGCCTTTGCGCATCGCCATTCTGGCCGACGACATGACCGGCGCCGGCGACACCGTGGTCCAGTTTGCCGAGCGAGGTTGGCCGTCCTATCTACAGCGGACGGACGATCCTCCGCCGCTCCCCAAGGTCTCGGCCCTGGCCCGTTCGCTCAACACCCGCGCCCTGCCCGGGCATGCCGCGGCCTCGCTCACGGAGGCCGCCACGAAAGGAATGCTGGAGGCTGGAATAAGCCGGCTCTATCTGAAAGTCGATTCGACCATGCGCGGGAGCGTGGCGGCCCAGCTCAAGGGCGCGCTGCACGCCTGGCGCGAGGTTTATCCGGAGTCTTTCGTTGTTTTGTGTCCCGCTTATCCAGCCATGGGCCGAACCATCGATCGGGGCCGGTTATTCGTCAACGGCGTCGCGCTTGAGGATTCTCCCGCCGGCACCGACCCGGTAACGCCCATGCGCACCTCGCTGTTCGGCGAACTCGTGCCCGGTTGCGCCGTCGTTCCCTCGGGCACGGCCGCCGAGCTTTCGCGGACCATCCGGGCGGCGGCGCGCACCCATGATGTCGTCGTCGTTGAAGCCGCGGAAGAATCCGCGCTCGACGCGCTGTCGGAAGTAATCGCGCGGCTTGGCCCGGAGGCCCTTCCCGCCGGCTCGGCCGGACTCGCGCTGGCCCTGGCGAAAGCATGGCGCCCGCGCGGCTGTTCCGCGGAGGAAAATCCCGGTATAAAGGTCAACGGGACGATACTGGTTCTCCGCACCTCGGCCAATGAAGTCTCCCGGCGCCAGCTATCCCGGGTGATCGAATGCTGGCGAACCGAAGATTTGCTGACACTGGTTCCGGAAACCTCGGACCTGTCCAGCGGAAAGAGCGCGCGGGATTGGATGGGCCGACAGCGGATAGCCGGCTCCAAGCCGCGGATACTGGTTCTTGAAGTGCCCGGCGAGCGTATTGAAAGCGAGTCTCTCGTTGAAGCAAGCCAGCGTATTGCCCGCGGCATGGCTTCGGCCGTCAAGGCCATCGTTGCCGGCATCGGGGTCGAGGCGCTCGTCCTGATAGGCGGTGACGGGGTAGACGCGACGCTGGCGGCGCTTGATGTAAAAACCCTGCGCGTCATATGCAACATCGTCGAGGGCGTTCCCGTCTCCGAAGTTCCCGGAGACTCTGGGCGGCGGATGATCGTGGTCACCAAGGCGGGAGGATTTGGCGATGAAAATACGCTGATGACCGTCTTGAAATGGCTCCAGGGGCACTGAAAAGAATTGCTGGCGAGGGGAGGGCAAAAAACCCTCTCCACCGATCAATGAATCATTAAAGAACGGGGAGGCTGAAAGATTGAACGAAAGTTGACCGGCGTTTTGTCCGGCTTGACGGGAAGAGAAGAACGATTCTCTCTTTATGCCCGTTCGTTGGATTTTCGGTTATCCGTCCAATCGGGAAGTTCCCCATAAATCATCATGTCACTCCCCCTATTAGGCGTCACCTTGGGCGATGCCGCCGGGATCGGTCCCGAAATCATCGCCAAAATGCTGCTCAAACATCCGGAACTGCGGGAAATCTGTGTCCCGATCGTCATCGGCGACGAGGAAGCCTTGCGTAACGGCGCCGCCATCGGCGGTTTCGATCCCGACGCCGTGCGCGCGATCGAGGATCCATCCGAGGCGGCGAACGAGCCTGGCGTCATCGAGGTCATCCAGACTGGCCCGCCGCTTGGTCACGTCCCTCCCGGTTCCATCCACATCGACGCGGGTGACGGCGCTTACCGTTTCGTGGTCGCCGCTTGCGCGTTGGCCAAGGCCGGCAAGATCGATGGCATCGTGACGCCGCCCTTGAACAAAGCCGCGCTCCACCTGGCCGGACACCACTATCCCGGTCACACGGAATTGCTGGCCGAACAATTTGGGATCAAGAACTACTCGCTGGTCCTTTCGGCCGGCGATCTTTATGTTTTCCATTTAACGACGCATGTATCGATGCGGCGGGCGATCGATCTGATCACGCCGGCGCGCGCCGCGGCGGTCATCGATCTCGCGTCCGCCTTCTGCCGCGCTTTGGGGAAACCCGATGAGCCGATCGTGCTGGCCGGCCTCAATCCCCATGCCGGCGAGAATCGCCTGTTTGGCGACGAAGAAGCGGACGTTCTCGCTCCAGCCGTCGCCGCCGCGCGGAAACGGGGCATCGACGCGCATGGCCCGTTGCCTGGCGATGCCGTCATCCCGGCCGCCGTGCGTGGAAAATGGAAGATGATCGTTGTCTGCTATCACGACCAGGGGCACGCGCCGTTCAAGGCCGTTTATGGCGACGACGGAGTCAACATCACCGTTGGACTGCCGATCGTGCGCGTTTCCGTGGATCATGGCACCGCTTTCGACATCGCGGGACGAGGCATCGCGCGCGAGGCCAGTCTGGTGCTTGCCACACAAAGAGCCGCCGCCCTCTCGAAAGGATGGGGCGCGGTGTGGGAAACCGCGCGCGCCGGCATGATGTCCTAGCAGTCAGTCACGCTGGAAAGCAAGGACTCGATGGGCGGGTTGGGAGTGTTGACTAAATAATTATATTTCCGTTCGCATGATGTTTTGCATACAACATGGTTGCAAGGTCGATCATTTCGAGAGACCGTGAGACACAGCAGGTTTTGCGGCGAAACCTTGCAAACCAATGTCGCTGGGGGAAATTGTTGCTTTCTATCCGGTGCGTTTCCACCTTGGCTTGAACCAACAGTTCGGGAGGAATCAAGCGGCTGTACACGCTCCAATCATCAGAAAAATACACTCGCACCTTCCACTTTTTCAATCGGTCGTAGAGTTTGGCAAACGTATCATGA
>JAISNE010000154.1 GCA_031276375.1 Accumulibacter sp. | reverse complement strand
ATGTCCTCGATCAGGCCGCGCACGCCTTCCCCGTGCGTGGCTGAAATGGCATACGGAGTTCCCAGGCCCAGCTCGTGAAAATCGGCGGTCACCACGCCGCGGTCCATTCCCTCGGACTTGTTGACCGCAACCGTCACCGGACGCCGCGCGCGGCGCAGCTTGTTGGCGATCTCCCGGTCGAGCGCCGTGACGCCGGCGCGTCCATCGACCACGAAAATGACGGCGTCGGCTTCCACGATGGCCTGCTCGGCCTGGCGCGCCATCTCGTGCATGATGCCGTCCCTGGTCAGGGGCTCGAAACCGCCGGTGTCGACGACGAGACAAGGCTTGTTCCCCAGTTTCCCGTGACCGTAGTGACGGTCGCGCGTCAAGCCGGGAATGTCGGCCACCAAGGCGTCGCGCGTTCTGGTCAGGCGATTGAACAAGGTCGATTTGCCGACATTGGGCCGGCCGACGATGACGACGGTCGGCTTCATTCCACGTCGATGGCGTAGAGTCCGCCCTTGCTCGTCTGCACCAGCAGGTTGCTTCCCAGCGCCCGCGGCGCGGCCAGCACGGAACTGCCGTCGGTATCCACCCGCGCGGCGAAAGCGCCGTTTTCCCGGTTCAGGAAATGGACGATTCCCTGGACGTCCGCCACGGCGACCAGCCCGCGGCGCGGCAGCGGCGCCGAAACGCGGCGCAAGCGCAAGTCATCCTGTTTCCATACGCTGGAGCCGCTGGCCAGATCGAGCGCATGCACGGCGCCTTGGTCATCGGTCACGAAGAGATAGCGCGAATCCATCGCCAGCCCGACCGAGCTGGACATGTCGCGCGCCCAGAGGAGATTGCCGTTGTTCAGATCGAAACAGGCGACCCGTCCCTGAAAAGCCACGGCGCAGATGGTGTGCCCGGCGATGACCGGAAGACTGGTGACATCGGCCACCCGTTCAAGCTCCGTCGTGCCCTTCGGCAAGGAGACCGTTCCTTCCCAGACGGACACGCCGTTGTTCAGGCTGACGGCGATCAGCTTGCCGCCCGGAAAACCGGCGAACACGTATTTCCCGTCGATGAGCGGAGGCGCGGTCATGCGCAGCACGAGCGGCGGCGACGGCCGCTGGTACAGCCATTTCCGCCGGCCGTCGGAGAGATCGTAGGCCGCCAGGCAATTGTCGCTGCTGCGCACGACCACCAGTCCCTCCCCCACGGCGGGCGGCGACAGGATTTCACTGGTCGCCCTGGCTTTCCAGGCCAGCTTCCCGTCGGCGGCGGAAAAGACCAGCACATCGCCTTCCGGCGAAGCCACCGCGACAAATTTCCCGTCCGTTCCAACGCCCGCGGACAGCGCCATGCCGGCGTCGATTTTCCACGCCAGCTTGCCGGCATCGACGCGGATCACGCTGCCATCGCTGCCCGCCGCGTAAACCGAGGAAGCGGACACGGCTGGAGTAAATACATGGCCGCCGCTCTTGCCAACGCTCTCGCTCCACGTCACGCGCGCTTCCGCCGTGGCCTGGAACGGTTTGAGTTCGGCCATCCTCGGTCCCTTGCCGGCAAAGGGATTGATGGCGTCGAGCGAGCTGCAGGCGCAGGCCGCCAGCGCCGCGGCCAAGGCCAGCACGGCCAGGCGCGCGCGCATCATTGGCCCCCGCCCAGGGCATCGACCTTCTGCCCGATCAGCTCGCGCAGGACGGCGTTCGACTCGCCCTGCCACTCCAGCCCGGCGCCGCCGCTCTTGCCGCTCTTTTCCAGTTCGTCCAGCCGGGTCAAGGCCGTCTGGTAGGCGGACACCGCTTCCGGCTTTTTCCCCTGCGCGGCGAGGATATCGCCGCGCATATCCTGGAAACGGATGTCGAACGCCGCGCCGCGGGCGCCTTCGAGCTGCGCCAGCGCCTGCTCGTAAGCCTTGTCGTCGAGCAATACCGCGGCGGCCCGCAAGCGCGCCAGATCGCGCAATTCATCCTTGGCATGTTCAGCCGCCCAGAGCAACTGAGCCTTGGCCGTCGGCGCATCGCCCGCCTCGATCATGGCCTTGGCCGAGGTCAGCGCGCCCAGCACCGCATAGGGCGTCCCGTTAAACTTTTCCAGCAATTCGCCGCTGGCCGCCTTGATCTGCTGCGTGTCCCCGTCCTCGACAGCCTTTTGCAGCGCGCCGTAGATGGCCGACGCCTGGGCGGCCTGGCTGCGCTGATACCAGTTCCATCCCTGCCAGGCAAGCACGATCAGGACGACAACGGTCGCCGTATTGACCAGCCGGGCGCCGTACTGCTTCCACCAAGCCTTGATTTCGGCAATCTGTTCTTGTTCTTCAAGATCATAAGTAGCCATCAAACATCGTCTCCATCCAAAAAGGCATCCATGATTTCGTCAGCGACCCGGTCGACGCTGACACGTTTTTGTTCGTTGCGCCAATCGTCTCCGGCGCGCAACGCTTTCAGGGTCACTTCCCCGGCCTCGGCTTCGTCGTCACCGATGATTACGGCAAAGACCGCGCCGGACGCGTCGGCTTTCTTCATCTGCGATTTGAAGCTCCCGCCGCCGCAATGAAACAGCACGTCGATCCCTTCGCTGCGCAATCCCTCGGCCACGCGCGGGGCAAGGCGCTGCGCGGCGGCGCCCTGATGCACCAGATAGACGTCCGGCGCATCCGGCGGCAGTTCGTCGTCCTCCTGCTCGCGCATCAGCGCCACCAGCCGCTCCACGCCCATGGCGAAACCGCAGGCCGGCGTCGGCTTGCCGCCAAGCTGCTCGACCAGTCCATCGTAACGGCCGCCGGCGCAGATCGTCCCTTGCGCGCCGAGGCGGTCGGTGACCCACTCGAACACGGTCAGGTTGTAATAATCGAGCCCGCGCACCAGACGGGGATTGATTTCGTATGGCTGGCCGACGTCGCGCAGAATCTGCTGCACCCCCTCGAAATGGGCCATCGATCCGGAACCGAGATGTCCCGTCAGTTGCGGCGCCCCGGAGATCATTTCGCGCATCGCCGGATTCTTGCTGTCGAGGATGCGCAAGGGATTGGTGTGCAGACGGCGGCGCGCGTCCTCGTCGAGCAGGCCGGCGTATTTCTCGAAATAGGCAACCAGTTCCGCGCGGTACTTCGCCCGCTCACCGGGCTGGCCGAGCGAGTTGATCTGCAGCCGGACGCCGTCCAAGTCGAGATCGTCCCACAACCGCCCGCCCATCAAAATATGCTCGGCATCGATGTCCGGCCCGGCGAAACCGAACGCCTCGACGCCGACCTGGTGGAACTGGCGGTAACGGCCCTTCTGCGGGCGCTCATGGCGGAACATCGGCCCCATGTAATAGAGCCGCTGCGGCCGCTGCGCCGCCAGATTGTGCTGGATCACCGCCCGCACGCAGCCCGCCGTGCCTTCCGGCCGCAGGGTCAACCGTTCGCCGTTCAGGCTGTCCTCGAACGAATACATCTCCTTTTCGACGATGTCGGTCACCTCGCCGATGGCGCGCGTAAACAGCGGCGTCGGCTCGACGATGGGCAGGCGGATCGCCCGGTAGCCGTAGCTTTTCAGCCACGAACGCACGGCGTCCTC
>JAISNE010000094.1 GCA_031276375.1 Accumulibacter sp. | reverse complement strand
CCGCGCTTTTTCTGCGCGCACGCTTCCAGCAGCAGGCCGTAGGACGTGGCGAAGCGCGGCGACTGGATGACGCTGGCCAGCGCGCCGGAGTATCTGGGAATGCCGAGCCGCACCGGCATGTGGAAAACCTCCTCGCCAAGCTCGATCATGCCGGGCATGACCGAGGAACCGCCGGTCAGCACCAGGCCCGACGAGAGCACTTGCTCGAAACCGGAAAGGCGCAGCTCCGCCAGGATCATCTCGAACAGTTCCTCGACGCGCAGCTGGATGACGTCGGCCAGCGCGCGGCGCGACAGCTTGCGCGACGGTTGATCGTCGACGCCCGCCACGTCGAATATTTCCTCGGGATCGGCGAGTTCGGACAGCGCGCAGCCGAACTTGCACTTGATGTCCTCGGCCTCGCACATCGGCGTTTTCAGCACGAAGGCGATATCGAAGGTAATCTGGTCGCCGGCGATCGGGATCACCTTGGTATGGCGGATCGCGCCCTGCGTCCACACCGCCAGATCGGTGGTGCCGCCGCCGATGTCGACCAGGCACACGCCGAGATTCTTGTCGTCCTCCGAGAGCACGGCATAGGAGGACGCCAGCGGCTGCAGCACCAGATCGTTGACTTCCAGCCCGCAGCGGCGCACGCACTTGACGATATTCTGCGCCGCCGACACCGCGCCGGTGACGATGTGCACCTTCACTTCGAGGCGGAAGCCGCTCAGGCCGATCGGCTCGCGGATGCCCTCCTGATCGTCGATGATGAATTCCTGGGTGAGGATGTGCAGGATTTCCTGGTCGGACGGGATCGGCATCGCGCGCGCCGTCTCGATGACCCGATCGACGTCCATCGTCGTGACTTCCTTGTCCTTGATCGCCACCATGCCGTTGGAGTTGAAACTGCGGATATGCTTGCCGGCGATGCCCGTATAGACGTCCTTGACCTTGCAGTCGGCCATCAACTCGACTTCCTGGATCACGCGCGAGATCGTCGCCACGGCATCCTCGATATTGACCACGACGCCCTTTTTCAGTCCGCGCGAGTCCTGCGAACCCATGCCGATGACGTTGAGCCGGTCGTCGGGAGTGACTTCCGCCACCAGCACCACGACCTTGGTCGTGCCGATGTCCAGGCCAACGATGATTTCCTTGTTTTCCCTGCTCATGGCTGTCCTTTGCCTTCATCCCTGGGCGGCGCGCCCGTCCGCAGCGCGAACCCGTTCGGGTAGCGCATGTCCACCACCTCCGGCCGCTGGCCCGCCGCGGTCAGCATCCACGGATAGAAGCCGGTGAAGCGCTCCAGGCGTTCGCGTATCGTCGCCTTGGCCTGCTGGCGGCCGAGTTCGACGATCATCCCGTCGTCCAGTTTGAGTTGCAGCGCCAGGCGCGGCGAAACGTTCAGCGCGCGCGGTTTGCGTCCGATGGTCTTGAGCAGTTCGGCGGCCTGCCGGTAATAGGCCAGCATCTCCGGCGCGAAGCCCGTCGGTCCGGCCAGAACCGGCAAGGTTTCCGGCGGCGGCACGCTGATTCCGGCCAGGAAAATCTCGCCGTGGGAGTTCAAGAGCCGCCCGCCCGGCCGGCCCCAGAAGGCCACCGGCTGGTGTTCCTCGATGCGCACTTCGATGCTCGCCGGCCAGCGCCGGCGCACCTCGGCCCGCCGGACCCAGGGCAACTGTTCCAGCGATTTCCTGAACGTCTCCAGGCGGGCGCTGAAAAAATTGCCACGCAGATTCGCCGCCAGCGCCCGCTCGATCTCGCCGCGCCGCACTTCGCGCAATTCGCTCACCACCACCACTTCGCGGATGCGGAAAAGCGGCAGACGCGCCGCGACGATGGCCGCCATCATCAGCAAGGCCGCCACGCCCGCCGTAAACAGCAGGTCCGCGACCTCTTCCATCAACTGCGGCCGGTTCCACATCGATCATCCCAAAGCCGCCATCGACAATATGCGCCCGACCAGTTGCTCGTATGACAACCCCGCCGCCTGCGCGGCCATCGGCGCCAGCGAATGCTCGGTCATTCCCGGCGACGTATTGACTTCCAGGAAATACACGCCTCCTTGTTCGTCCATCAGGAAATCGACCCGCCCGCAGCCGCGGCAGCCGATGACGCGAAAGGCTTCCAGCGCCAGCGCCCGGAGTTCGTGCTCGCGCGCCTCGGGCAAACCGCAAGGACACAGATAGCGGGTGTCGTCGCGCAGGTACTTGGCCTCGTAGTCATAGAATTCCGCGTTCGGCACGATGCGGATGATCGGCAGCACCTCGTCATTCAGAATGGCGACGGTATATTCGCCGGCGGCGATGCTGCGCTCGGCGAAAACGATCGAATCATGCCGGGCGGCTTCCACATAGGCTTCCCGCAGCCGGCCGGGCTGATCCACCCGGGCGATGCCGATCGACGAGCCTTGGCGCGCCGGCTTGACGAACAGCGGCAAACCGAGCCGCGCTTCGATGGCGTCGAAATCGCTGTCCCGGTCGAGCAGCACCGCGTCCGGCGCCAGCAGGCCGGCGCCGCGCCACAGCAGTTTGCTCCGCCACTTGTCCAGGCCGACCGCCGAAGCCAGCACGCCGCTGCCGGTATACGGGATGCCCATCAATTCCAGGGCGCCCTGGATCG
>JAISNE010000086.1 GCA_031276375.1 Accumulibacter sp. | reverse complement strand
GCTCGGCATCGACGCCTTGCTCGACATGGGCCGCACCTGCATGAACGTCACCGGCGACATCGCCCTCGTGACCATCGTTTCCAAGAGCGAAGGAAGTCTGGATACGAGCAAGTGGGAATCGTAGTCGTCGGGGTCGGGGATCAGGGATCAGGAGTCAGGGATCAGTCCCTTTGTACTCCCCCTCATTCTCCTTGCTCGCAGGCGGGAGAGGGTTGGCGGTTCAGAGGACAGAGGACAGAGGACAGAGGACAGAGGACAGAGGACCGTCGGTTACTGGCGCTACGCGCCGCAAATGCTACTGTCCGCTGAACCGCCGTCCCTCTCCCGCCCTGTCGGGCACCCCCCCCCGCCCGCGGGGGAGGGGAACGGCCCCGCCCCCGCCCTGCCCCCTGATCCCTGACACCTGATCCCTGACACCTGCCCCCTTCCCCACGACGCGGGTCTTTCGCTAGAATGTCCTCCTGCGCCCAGCATGTCGCGTTTTCATCGGGTTTCGAGCGGTTTTTTCATTTTCCCAACGAAAGGTATTCCATCATGGATCGAATATTCAATTTCAGCGCCGGCCCCGCCGCGCTCCCTCTGGAAGTCCTGCAACAGGCGCGGGCCGAAATGCCGAACTGGCGCGACAGCGGCATGTCGGTGATGGAAATGTCGCATCGCGGCAAGGAGTACATGAGCATCCAGGCCGAGGCCGAGGCGGATCTGCGCGAGCTGATGGGCATCCCGGCGGACTACAAGGTGCTCTTCCTGCAGGGCGGCGCCTCGTTGCAGTTTGCCATGGTGCCGATGAACCTGCTGCGCGGCAAGGCGTCCGCCGATTACCTGAACACCGGTGAATGGTCGAAGAAGGCGATCAAGGAAGCCGGGAAGTACGGCAAGGTCAACGTCATCGCCTCGGCGGAGGACCGCAACTTTTCCTACGTCCCGGCGGAAGCGCAATGGAAGCGGGACCCGGACGCGGCCTACGTGTACATCACGCAGAACGAGACGATCGGCGGCGTGGAAATCTTCGACACGCCGGACACCGGCAAGACGCCGCTGGTTTCGGACATGTCCTCCACGATCCTGTCGCGGCCAATCGACGTATCCCGGTACGCCCTGATCTTTGCCGGCGCGCAGAAGAACATCGGCCCGGCCGGACTGACCATCGTCATCGCGCGCGAGGAACTGCTCGGCCAGACCGTCGCCGGCACGCCGACGATGATGGATTACAAGATCCAGGCCGACAACGATTCGATGTACAACACGCCGCCGACCTATGCCGTGTATATGGCGGGGCTGGTGTTCAAACTGCTCAAGGCCAAGGGCGGCCTGGCGGAGATGGAGAGGGTCAACCGCGCCAAGGCGAAGATTCTCTACGACACGCTCGATGCTTCGAGCTTCTTCGACTCGCCGGTGGCGAAGGAAAACCGTTCGCTGATGAACATTCCGTTTACCCTGAAGAAGCCGGAACTCGACGAGGAATTCCTCAAGGGCGCCAAGGCGCGCGGCATGATCCAGTTGAAAGGCCACCGTTCCGTGGGCGGCATGCGCGCCTCGATCTACAACGCCATGCCGCTCGAAGGCGTGCAGAAGCTGTCCGACTATCTGCGGGAATTCGAGAAAACCAAGGCCTGATGCGCGCAGAGACGGCAAAAACCAAGGAAGAAACCATGACCCGCAAGATCAAGACGCTCAACGTCATCTCGAAACAAGGGCTGGCCCGCCTGCCGGACAACTACGTGGTCGGCGGCGACGTGAGCGAACCCGACGCCATCCTGCTGCGCTCGGCCGACATGCACAAGCTGGAAATTCCGCCCAGCCTGCTGGCCGTCGGCCGCGCCGGCGCCGGCACCAACAACATCCCGGTCAAGGCCATGAGCGAAAAAGGCATCGTCGTGTTCAACACGCCGGGAGCCAACGCCAACGCCGTCAAGGAACTGGTCATCGCCGGCATGCTCATGGGCGTGCGCAACATCGTCCCGGCGATCAACTTTGCCGCCGGCCTGCGGGGCGACGACGAGCATCTGCAAAAGCAGGTCGAAACCGAGAAGAAGCAGTTCGCCGGCCGCGAGCTGCGGGGCAGCGTCCTGGGCATCATCGGCCTCGGAGCGATCGGCTCGATTCTGGCCGAATCCGCGCTCTCACTGGGCATGAAGGTCATCGGCATCGACCCCGAACTCACCGTCGACGCCGCCTGGCGGCTGCCGTCGCAGGTCAGGAAGGCGGCCAGCATCGAGGAATTGCTGAAGCATTCGGACTTCGTCAGTCTGCACATCCCGCTGCTGCCGTCGACCCGCCACCTGATCGACGCCGAGCGCGTGAAGATCATGAAGAAAGGCAGCGTGCTGCTCAACTTCGCGCGCGACGGCATCGTCGACACGCAAGCCGTCATCGACGGCCTCAACGCCGGCCGCCCGCAATCCTACCTCTGCGACTTCCCGAGCAATCTCCTGCGCCAGCACCCGCGCGCGGTGGCCCTGCCGCACCTCGGCGCGTCGACCGAGGAAGCGGAGGAGAACTGCGCGATCATGGTCGCCGAGCAAGTGGCCGACTATCTGCGGAACGGCAACATCCTCAACTCGGTCAACTTCCCGAACATCACGATGCCGCGCGGCTCGCGCCACCGCTTGGCGATCGCCAACGCCAACGTGCCGAACATGCTCGGGCAGATCTCCACCGCGCTGGCCAGCGCCGGCCTGAACATCAACAACATGACGAACAAATCGCGCGGCGAACTGGCCTTCACGTTGGCCGACGTGGAAACCGAAGTCACCCCGCAGGTGATCGGCCAGCTCACGGCGATCCAGGGCGTCCTGCGCGTGCGCTACTTGCCGGGGTGAACAGAGGACGGAAGACTGAGGACAGAGGACAGTAAATTTTGCGGGCGCGAAGCGCCCGGTTATTGACTGTCTTCCGTCTTCGGTTCCCGGTTTTCCGGAATTCACGCTGGGTTGACCGCGCCGTCATTGCTCGGGCCGCGCACCGTGGCAATCCATGCGGCGCGTGGATTTTCTGAAACGGCAAAGCGCTTTCCAGGTCTGTTTTTGGGCCACGAACCTCGGTGATTCCGGGCACGGCCCTTATCGTGTCCGCAAAAAAGCAAGTCCCACGAAGCGGGCGGGACGCCCGGTTCAGAAGACAGAGGACTGAAGACAGTCGGTTACCGGCGCTTCGCGCCGCAAATATTACTGTCCTCTGTCCTCTGTCC
>JAISNE010000085.1 GCA_031276375.1 Accumulibacter sp. | reverse complement strand
TGTTCGACCAGCCGGGAAAGGTGAGTCCTGGCTTCGCCGATGTTGCAGGTTTGCATGAGCTCTTCTCTTTTTATCGATCCCGGCGGAACAAGTTTCGTCACTTCTTTTTTTTGTCGGACGAGGATTCCGACAGGAAGGCGAGGATATCGTGCCGGTTGGCCTGGCGGTTCAGCCAGTCCCGGATGCGCAGGATTTCGGAGAATGCCGCGCCAAACCGTTCGCGCAGGAGGTCGTCCCGAAAAGAGCTTGTCCGGCGCGATTGGATGTTCTTTTGCCAACGCTCGGTCAGGATGATGTCGAGATAAGACGCCAAGCCGCTTTGTTCCAGCAATTCCCATTCGCCGCCGTCGAGCCAGACGATGCCGCAAATCGGGCAGAAATCCAGCCAGAAACTGTTTGCGTCGCCAGTACGGTAACGCGCCATGACGCGCTGGCAGGATGGGCAGAGCCGGGCTTTCGAGGGCGTTTCGCGTCCGGGCATGGGGGCGGGTTCCGCCGTCGGACGATCGGAATAATGCCGCTCGATCCACGGCAGATAATCCTTCAGGGCAAGCACGACGGACTGGCATTTCGGGCAGCGCCGCGCCGACAGGCCGTCCGCCAGATCGTGAGGCTCGAATTGCGCGCGGGGCGCGCAGGGGCAGAAGTCGTTTGGCATGGTTCAGTTTCCTTTTCGGGACTACTGGACGCTGCGCTCCTTGATCGCGCCTTCCCGGAAGGCGTGCAGCAGGGCGTTCAGGTCGTCGATCTGCTGCTGGATTTCCTTGCCGCGGTCGGTGTCGCTGATGTGCAGCCGGTGCGAGTGGGTATGGATGATTTCGGTTTCGCTGTCGATGTCGAGTTCCTCGCTGACCGCTTTCTGCGTCGATTCGAACGGCTGGTGCGCCGCGAGCAGGAGCCCGCGCGAGTTGGAGATCAGCGTATAGCCGGCGATGCCGGTTTCCTTCTGATAGGCGCGGGAGAAGCCGCCGTCGATGACGATCAGCTTGCCGTTGGCCTTGATCGGACGTTCGCCCTTGGTGACCTTGACCGGCACGTGGCCGTTGATGATGCAGCCCGTATCGGGGTCGAGACTGAATTCGGCGAGTATCTTGCGGGCGTTCTCCTCGGTATCGCGCAGGGTGTAGTACGGGTTGCGTTTTTCCACGTGCGTGCTTTTGTCGGCCAGGAAATAACGCTCGAAAGTGGTCATTTTTTCCTTGCCGAACAGCGGCGATTCCGGGGCGCACCACAGGAACCACATGGCGTCCATGCCGTACAGCTTGACTTCCGGATTGTCCGAGGCGAAATACCCCTGGCGCGCCAGGCGGTCGACGCGGTCGAGGAAAGCCTTGCCGGCGAACGACTGGCCGTCGACGTTGAACGAACGGAAACCGCCATCGTCGTTCAGGGCGATGCAGCCGTGGTAGAGCAGGTTGCCGTCGTGGGCCAGATAGATGCTGCCGTTGGAGAAGAGAAAGCGCACGTGCTGCTGCAACTTCTTGCTGTTGACGAAGGCGAGCTTCAGTTTCCCCACGACCGCGCGCTCTTCGCTGGTCAGAACGTCGGGATGCGCCGGATCGATCGTCGGGAAATAAGTGTCGAGCAGCGGGTAGTCCGCGCCGCCGATATTGACCACGCCGCGCTCGTAGTCGATCCTGTCGAGCAAGAGACGCTCGTCCATGCCGTAATGCGGGCGGCGCTTGATGATCTGGCTTTCCAGCTTGAACTGGATGATCGCCATGGCTTTTTGCATCTGCGCCATCAGGCGGATTTCCTGCTCGGTGAAATTGTCCTCGGGAGATACCTTGGGGATGAATTGCTGGCAGGGATCGTCCTTGTACGTTTCCAGGGCGAACGAGGCGAGCGGGATCAGGTTGATGCCGTAGCCGTTTTCCATCATATCCAGGTTGCCGTAGCGCAGGCTGGTGCGGATCACGTTGGCCATGCAGGCTTCGCTGCCGGCCGCCGCGCCCATCCACAGGATGTCGTGGTTGCCCCACTGGATGTCCACGTCATGGTATTCCATCAGGAGATCCATGATGATGTGCGCGCCGGGGCCGCGGTCGTAAATGTCGCCGATGACGTGCAGGCGTTCGACGGCCAGACGCCGGATCAGCTCGGCCAGCGCGGTGATGAACACCGTGGCGCTGCCGGTCGACACGATGGTGTCGATCTGGCTCTGGTAGGAGGCCACCTTGAATTCGGCGTCCTCCCGGTCGTAGAGCAGCTCTTCGAGCGTTTCCGCCAGATGGCCGGGCAGGAAGCCGCGCACCGTCGATTGCCGGTATTTGGCCGTCAGGCTGCGGCAGAACTTGATCAGCCGGACCAGTTTCAGGCGGCACCACTCATCCTTGTCCTCGACCGTGGACAGCATCTGCGGAATCTTCAGTTCGGGATAGTAGATCAGTGTCGCGATGTTCCGCTGCTCGGATTTCGACAAGGTGTTGCCGAACATTTCCTCGATCTGCCGCCAGATGGCGCCGGCACCGTTGCGGATCACGTGATTGAACGCCTCGTGTTCGCCATGCACGTCGGAAAGGAAATGCTCGGTGCCCTTGGGCAGGCGCAAGAGCGCCGAAAAACTGATGATCGCCGTCGAAGCGGCCTGGATCGTCGGATATTTTTCCGACAGGAGTTGCAGGTATCTGAGCGAGGGTCTGGACATGATGGCCTGTTCCTGAAAATTGCCCGCGCGCGGGCAGGTCTTTGTTCGCTTTTGTTCCGGCAAGTATCGACGCCCAGCCGGCGGGGTCAATGATACGGGGTTCAGAGGACAGATGACAGAGGACAGTAATATTTGCGTCGCGCAGCGCCGGTAATCGACTGTCCTCTGTCTTCTGTCATCTGTCCTCTGAACCCCGCCTTGTCTCATATAGAATCCGGGATATGCGCTCCTCCGATCAAATTTCCGCGCGCTCGCCGGCGCGGCTCGACCTTGCCGTCGGCGGCATGACCTGCGCCGCCTGCGCGGCGCGCATCGAGAAGGTGCTCAACCGCCTGCCGGGCGTGACGGCCAGCGTCAACCTGGCGTCGGAACGGGCCAGCGTGGAACTGGCGCCGTCCGGAACGTCGGCGCGGCAGGTGGTCGCGGCGATCGAGAAGGCGGGGTTCGAGGTGCCGCCGCAAACGCTGGAGCTTGGCATCGAGGGCATGAGTTGTGCCGCCTGCGCGACGCGCCTGGAAAAGGCGCTCAACCGGCTCGACGGGGTCGAAGCGGTGGTCAACCTCGCTTCGGAACGCGCGCGCGTGCGCTACCGGCCGGGCCGCGCCGATGTCGATTCGCTGCTCGAAGCCGTGGCCAGGGCCGGCTTTTCGGGCCATCCGCTGGACGATCGCTCGCGCGAGGAGGAAAAGGCGCGCAAGCTTGCCTTGTACCGCGCCGAACTCCGGCGTTTCTGGATCGCCGCCGTGCTGACGCTGCCGCTCGTCGCGCAGATGGCGACGATGTTTGGCGCTGGCGCGCCGCAGGAGCATCACGCGGAGATGCTGCCGCGCTGGCTGCAACTGCTGCTGGCGACGCCGGTGCAGTTCTGGATCGGCTGGCGTTTTTACGACGGCGGCTGGAGGGGGCTGCGCGGCGGCGGGGCGAACATGGACGTGCTGGTCGCGCTGGGCACCAGCGCCGCCTATCTGTTCAGCCTGGCGGTGACGCTCGGCGGCCTGGGCGATCTGCCCGTCTATTTCGAGGCTTCGGCGGCGGTGATTACACTGGTGCTGCTCGGCAAGCTGCTCGAATCGCGCGCCAGGGCGCGCACCACGGCGGCGATCGAGGCGCTGCTGCGCCTGCGGCCGAGGACGGCGCGCGTCGAACGCGACGGGCATCTGGTGGAGATCGACGCGGCGCGGCTGATGCCGGGCGACGTATTCATCGTCCGGCCGGGTGAAAACGTGCCGGTCGACGGCGAAGTGCTCGAAGGCGCGTCGAGCGTCAACGAGGCGATGCTCACCGGCGAAAGCATGCCGGTGGACAAGCGTCCCGGCGCGCGCGTTTTCGCGGCGACGGCCAACCAGCAAGGCATGTTGCGCTGCCGGGCCACCGGCGTCGGCGAACACACCCTGCTGGCGGGAATCATCCGCCGGGTGGCCGAGGCGCAGGGGTCGAAAGCGCCGGTGCAGAGGCTGGCGGACCGGATCGCGGCGATTTTCGTGCCCGCCGTCTGCGCCATCGCCCTTGTCACTTTCGCCGCCTGGTGGTTTTTCGGCGGAGCGTTCGACGAAGCGCTGATCAACGCGGTCGCGGTGCTGGTGATCGCCTGTCCGTGCGCGCTCGGGCTGGCTACGCCGACGGCGATCATGGTCGGCGCGGGGCGGGGGGCGCGCGCCGGCATTCTGGTGAAAAATGCCGAGGCGCTGGAGCGCGCCGGCAAGATCCGCGTCCTGGCGGTCGACAAGACCGGCACGCTCACGCGCGGCGAGCCTGAAGTGACTGACATCGTGCCTTTGTCGATCACGGCGGACCAGGCGCTGACGCTGGCCGCCGCGCTGGAACAAGGCTCGGAGCATCCCCTGGGCAAGGCCGTTCTGCGCGCGGCGCGGGCCAGTGAACGGCGCCTGCCGGCGGTCGCCGGATTCAAGGCCACGCCGGGCGTCGGCGTGGAAGGGTCGATCGAGGGACGCTTTTTGACGCTCGGCGCGCCGGACGGACTACCCGGCGCGGCGCTGCCGGCGGAGCGGCTGGCGGCCTTGCGCAACGAAGGCAAGACGGTCGTCGCGCTGGCCGAAAACGGAGCGGTGCTGGCCTTGCTGGCCATCGCCGATCCCTTGCGCGAATCGTCGCCGGCCGCCGTGGCCCGGCTCAAGGCCATGGGCGCACGGGTGGTGATGTTGACCGGCGACAACCCGGTCACGGCGGCGGCGATCGCCCGCCGCGCCGGGATCGAGGATTTCCGCGCCGGCATTTCTCCGGGCGGCAAGGCCGACGCGATCGACGCGCTGAAGTCCGGCGGGAACGTGGTCGCCATGGCCGGCGACGGCATCAACGATGCGCCGGCGCTGGCCGCCGCCGACGTCGGTTTCGCCATGGGCGCGGGCTCCGACGCGGCCATCGAGGCCGCCGACATCACGCTGGTGCGCGGTGATCTCGATGGCGTGGCCGACGCCATTCGCCTGTCCCGCGCCACGCTCGGAAAAATCCGGCAAAACCTGTTCTGGGCCTTCATCTACAATCTGCTGGGCATTCCGCTGGCGGCGCTGGGCTGGCTGAATCCGGTCGTCGCCGGAGGAGCGATGGCCTTGAGTTCGGTGTCGGTGGTGTGCAATTCGCTGCTGTTGTTCAGAGGACGGAAGACAGAGGACGGAAGACAGTGATATTCGCGGGCGCGAAGCGCCCGGTGGCTGACAGTCCTCTGTCCCTGAAGTTTCCCCTC
>JAISNE010000047.1 GCA_031276375.1 Accumulibacter sp. | reverse complement strand
GCCCTGGTGGCGCTGGGCGCCAGCCGCCTGGGCCGGCCGCGCCTGATCGACAACGTGGAGATATGTCCCGGTCCACGGCCGGCTTGACCGGCCTCCTGAATCGTTCGTCAAAGAGGGGAAGGCCATGAAGCGGCGGACATTCGCAACGCCAACCGCGCTTTCGCCATGCTGGCGCGGGTCGGTCCCGTCAAATGGAGACGGCCCTTGACGGGAGAGGCGCGTCCAAAATGGCGGGTATCGGGAGGGGGGAATTCCCCATTCCCCATTCCCCGATGCCCGGCCTTCCAGGGCCATCTTTCCAATGAAAATCCCTCACTCATTCATGTTCTTTGTCTCGATCTATGTTCCGCTCGCCCCGATTGGCCTGCTTTTCCTTGATTTCTTTGCTTTTTTCCGTGTGAAAGTCCATTTACTCCTGGAGGCGCCATGAACGACCGTCCTCGCGCGGATTCCGGTTTCTTTCCCGGCGTCTGTCCGCACGATTGTCCGAGCGCTTGCGCGCTGTGCCTGGAAGTGACCGGCGACGGACGGATCGGGCGGGTGCGCGGCGGCAGGCAGTCCTATACCGACGGCGTGGTTTGCGCCAAGGTGGCGCGCTATGCCGAGCGGGCCAATCATCCCGACCGTCTGATGCGTCCGCTGCGCCGGGCCGGGCCGAAGGGCGAGGGCCGCTTCGAGCCGGTATCCTGGGATGACGCGCTCGACATCGTTGTGGACGGCCTGCGCCGGGCGATGCAAGAGTTCGGTCCGGAATCGGTCTGGCCGTATCACTATGCCGGCACCATGGGACTCGTGCAGCGTGCCGCGCTGCGGCGGCTCGGTCATCTCGCCGGCTGGTCGCGGCAGCACGAGACCTTTTGCGTGGCGCTCGCCGACGCGGGCTGGCTGGCTGGCGTCGGGGTCAAGCGCGGCGTCGACGCACGCGAGCTCGCCGATTCCGACTTGATCGTGGCGTGGGGCTGCAATCCGGTGTATACGCAGATCAATTTCATGCACTGGGTGCAGAAGGCGCGGCGCGCGCGCGGGGCGCGGCTCGTCGTGGTCGATCCCTATCGCACGCCAAGCGCCGAAAAGGCGGACTTGCACCTGATGTTGAAGCCGGGAACCGACGGCGCGCTGGCTTGCGCGGTGATGCATGTGCTGCTCGCCGAGGGGCTGGCCGACCGCGCCTATCTTGCGTGCCATACCGACTTTTCGCCGGCCGTCGAGGCGCATCTCGCCAGCCGCGGGCCGCGATGGGCGGCGGCGATCACCGGCCTGTCCGTGGAGGAAATCGCGGCTTTCGCCCGGCTCTACGGATCGACGCGGGCGAGCTTCCTGCGCGCCGGGCATGGCTTCACGCGCCAGCGCAACGGCGCCGCGGCGATGCATGCCGTCAGTTGCCTGCCGGCGGTGACCGGCGCCTGGCAGGCGCGCGGCGGCGGCGCGCTCTACGGGCAGGCCGCGCTCTACGGCCTCGATCGCCGTTTTCTCTACGGTCTCGACCAGCCCGTTCCGACGGCGCGCTCGTTGGACATGGCGGCGATCGGCCGCGCGCTGACTGGAGAAAAAGCGGCGCTGCGCGATGGGCCGAAGGTCGCGGCGATGCTGATCCAGAACACCAATCCGGCGGTGGTCGCGCCCGAGAGCGCGGTGGTGCGCCGCGGATTCCTGCGCGAGGATCTTTTCGTCTGCGTGCATGAACAGTTCATGACCGATACGGCGCGCCTCGCGGACATCGTTTTGCCGGCGACGATGTTCCCGGAGCACGACGATCTCTATCAGGCGTCCGGGCATACCTTCCTGCAAGGAGCGCGCGCGGCCGTCGCGCCGCCCGGCGAATGCCGCTCGAACCACGCCTTCATCGGCGAACTGGCGGCCCGGCTGAGGGTGGAGCATCCGGCCTTCCGCCTGGACGCCGCGTCGCTGGCCGACCGGCTGCTGCACGATTCCGGCAAGCCCGGTTTCGCGGAACTCGTCCGCTCGGGCGGGCTTGACTGCGCACCGCCCTTCGAGAAGGCGCATTTCCTCGACGGTTTCGGTCACGCCGACGGACGCTTCCGCTTCATGCCGGACTGGTCCGCCATCGGCGCGAATCATGCCGTCATGCCTCCGTTCCCGGATCATCTCGCGGTCATCGAGGAGGTGTCCGAGGACATGCCGTTCCGCCTGGTGTCCGCGCCGGCGCGCCATTTCCTCAATTCTTCCTTCACCGAGACGGCAAGCTCGCGCGCCGGCCAGGGCAAGCGCCCGACGGTGCTCGTGCATCCCGGCCCGGCGAAGTCGCTGGGTCTCGGCGACGGCGATCTGGCGCGCCTGGGTAACCGGCGCGGCAGCGTGCGCCTGCACGCGCGCATCACCGATCGCGTGCCGCCGGAAACGCTGGTCGTCGAAGGTCAATGGCCGAACGCGTGTTTCGTCGATGGCATCGGCATCAACGCGCTGGTCGGCGCCGAGCCGGGCTACCCCAATGGCGGCGCGGCATACCATGACACGGCGGTGTGGCTGTCCGCGGACGCGGATGGTGAAAAGACCGGGCCATAGGCGTCCGCGCCGTCCCAAGGTCGCGGCCCGCTCGACGGCCGTCATCGCGGCTTTCCCGCGTCAGGGAGATGGACACGCCGCTACGCTCGAACAGCTTCGCGCCGATCATTCAATGGCCCTGCCTCCCGATTCCCGATTCCCGATTCCTGACTCCTGACTCCCGACTCCCGACTCCTGACTCCCGCCCCCCGAGCGCGATCTCGACAGCGCGCCGGCGGTCGACGACAATGGCGCTTGGTCCAGCCCATTCATGGAGATATCATGGTTTGCAAACGCAAGAAGAACGTCCCGGAAGTCGTCATCTACCACAACGCCCGTTGCTCGAAGAGCCGTTCGGCTTGCGAAATCGTCGCCGCGAAAGGCATCGAGGCGCGCATCGTCGAGTATCTGAAAACTCCGCCGGACCGGGAGGCCTTGCGCGATCTGCTGAAAAAGCTGGGGATGAAGCCGTCCGAACTCGTCCGCCGTGGCGAAGACGCATTCAAGCAGAATTTCGCGGGCAAGACGCTGGACGAGGAAGAGTGGCTCGACGCGCTGCTGGCGTACCCGATCTTGATCGAACGCCCGATCGTCGTGCGTGGCAAGCGCGCCGTCATCGGGCGGCCGCCGGAAAAAGTTCTGGAACTACTCGATGGCGACGCCTGATCCGAACGCGAAAGCCGTCGATCCACGATGAACAGCCTGGCTCCACCGGCGGTGGACGAACAGCGCGGCCCGGCGTTGCCGGCCACTTGATGGTTCATGCCGGCGCGAAGGCGAAAGTGTCCGTCGAGAAGGAATATCCGTGCCGCTTCGGGATGAAGCGGCACATCGGCGCGAACAGCCGGACCGGCTTGGCATGTCCATACCGTTCGGCCCGATTTTTGTTCCGTTCGCCTCGATTGGCCTGCTTGTCCAGTGTTTCTTTAACTTTTCTTACAAGTTGATTGAATCGTGACAAAATTTCGTCTCCGGCAAGTGTTACCGTGGCAATGGATTCAAAGCCAGTCAGTTTCAAAACCCGTTACGCGGTAAAACCCGCGAATACCCGTCAATCTGGAGAAAAACATGAAACACAGTGCTATCACACGCTTCGGCCTGATGACCATGCTGCTCGTCGGCGCGTTCGCCAGCGCTTCGGTGCTGGCCGCGCCTCCCCGCGGACACGAGTCCGGGCCGCGCCAGCAAATACAGTCCTCGCACAAGCAAGCCCCGCACAAGCAGCCGGTGTATAAACACCCCTCGCGCAACGCGGCGCCGCATCGCGCGCCCGCGCCGATGCACCGTTTCAGGGACGAAGACCGCCGCGCCATTCATGATTACTACCGGCGCGCCTACGCCAGGGGCGGCTGCCCGCCCGGCCTCGTCCGCCGCGGCGCTTTTTGCGCGCCGCGCCATGAGGCGCGCTCCTGGACGCGGGGAAGAGCACTGGCGCGCGATGTCATCTACTACGACGTGCCGCCGACGCTCCTCGTCAAACTACCCGCGCCACCCGCGAGACATCGTTACGTGCGCGTGGCCGGCGATATCCTGCTGATTGCGATCGGCACCGGATTGGTGGTCGATGCCATCCAGGATATTTTTTGACCAAGGGCGCGGCAAGCCTCGCCCTTCAGGGCGGAAGGATAGCGCGACGACAAGGGAGGCTTGATGCCGCCCTTGTCGTTTAATGCGGCGTTTGCTGTTGTTCGATGTATTGGCGGATGATTTGATCAGGAATACACAGTGTCTTCCGTGGCGAATATCAGGGCCATCGCCTACGCAACTGTCGCGGGCAGTGCCAAAAAATCATTCACATTCAGACAGTGATGCCATGTCATCGTAAGCCCTGCCAAAATCGGGTTTACTCCCAATTTTGCCAGGAGACGGACATGCTCCAAATAATCCAGATCAATGTGTTTTCCCGACTGAAACTCAAACTCTGTTCCAGTGATTTCCTTGAATGTCCGTAAGCTGTTGAAAGTAATTGATTTTTAATTTTTCACAGTCTGCCGGAAGCAATGGAAATCCACGGGCAACCAGAGTTTTTGAGTCCATTTTTCAGTCCAGAAA
>JAISNE010000104.1 GCA_031276375.1 Accumulibacter sp. | reverse complement strand
GCGGGGCCGTCCCCGCGCGGACCCGAACGGCTCACTTTATGTCGATTTCCGAATACTCATACGAGGCGTCCGGCATGACGTAGATGCCGGAGACGTTCTTGGCGCGGGCGTAGAGCATCTTTTCCGTGACCAGGAAGACCCACGGCGCGTCGTTCCAGATCTGTTGCTGGGCGGCCTTGTAGAGCTTTTCCTTCTCGGCCTTGTCGGTGGTGTTCAACGCCTTGGCGATGTTGGCATCGACCAGTTCGTTCTTGTAATAGGCGGTGTTCAGCAGTCCGGGCGGCCAGGCTTCGGAAGCGAGCAGCGGACGCAGCGCCCAGTCGGCTTCGCCGGTCGAGGACGACCAGCCGATGTAGTACATGCGCACCGGGGCGGTCTTCGGATCCTGCCAGCTTTCCACGCGCTCGACACGCTGTCCGGCTTCCAGCGCCTGGATCTGCGCCTTGATGCCGACCTGCGCGAGCTGCTGCTGGGCGACTTCGATCACCTTCTGCGCCGTCGAGTGGTTGTAGGCCGACCACAGCGTCGTTTCGAAGCCGTTCGGGTAGCCGGCCTCGGCCAGGAGCTGTTTGGCCTTGACCGGATCGTACGGCCAGATGCCGAAGCTCTGCGCGTATTCCACGCCCGGCGGGACAGGCCCCTCGGCGGGAACGGCGTAGCCGGCGAAAGCGACCTTGGCGACGGCTTCCTTGTTGATCGCATAGTTGACCGCCTGGCGCACCTTGACGTTGTCGAACGGCTTCTGCAGGGTGTTCATCGCCAGCCAGCGCTGGACGATCGACGATCCGGCGACGACGTCCACCTTGTCGTTCTGCTTGAGCTTCTCGGCCTGCTCGAAGGGCAGCGGGTAGGCGAAATGGGCTTCGCCGGTCTGCATGACCGTGGCGCGGGTGTTGTTGTCGATGACCGGCTTCCAGGTCAGCGTGTCGACCTTCGGCAAGCCCGGCTGCCAGAAGCCGTCGAACTTCTTCACCTTCACGTAGTCGGTCTGCTTCCATTCCTGGAAGACGAACGGGCCGGTGCCGACCGGGTTGAAGGCGATGTCCTTGCCGTATTTCTGCATCGCCGCCGGCGAGATGATGACGCCGGACGGGTGCGCCAGCACGTTGATGAACGGCGAGAACGGTTCCTTCAAGGTGAATTTCACGGTCAGCGGATCGACCGCCTCGGTCTTGGCGATGCGGTTGAACAGCGCGTAACGCTTCAGCTTGTTGTCCGGGTTGGTGACGCGGTCGAAGTTGGCCTTGACCGCGCTGGCGTTAAAGTCCGTGCCGTCGTGGAACTTGACGCCGGATTTGAGCCGGATCGTGTAGGTGAGGCCATCGGCGCTCGGCTCGTAGCTCTCGGCGAGCACGTTGATGAGCTTCATGTCCTTGTCGAAGCCGAACAGGCCCTGGTAGAACGACTTGGCCACGGCCATCGACAAGGTGTCGTTGGCGTCGTATGGATCGAGCGTGGTGAAGGTGGAGGCGACGGCGAGCACCACGTCCTTGGCGGCAAAAGCCGGAGTGCTCAGGGAAACGGCGGCCAGCGAGCCGGCGATCAGCAGACGCCGGAAACCTGACAGACGGTTGGAAGACTTCATCGATTCGTCCTTTATCAAAAGCCCGCGCGGGCGGGAATACTCAAAAAGCGCCGGGGACAGCATGGCGCGCCACAAAATGCCCAGGCCCGACTTCCTGCAACGGGACGAGCAAGGGTTCGTCGCCCAGCGCCCGGACGGGGCTGGGAATTTCTTCGGAAAGCAGCGGCCGGTGGCGTTTGCGCCGGGCCGGATCGGCCACCGGCACGGCGTCCATCAGCTTTTTCGTGTAGGGATGCCGGGGGTTTTCGAAGATCGCGCGGCGCGGCCCGATCTCGACGATCTGGCCGAGATACATCACCGCCACGCGGTGGCTGACGCGCTCGACCACCGCCATGTCGTGCGAAATGAACAGGAAGGCGAGGCCGAATTCCTTCTGCAGGTCGAGCAGGAGGTTGATGATCTGCGCCCGGATCGAGACGTCGAGCGCCGAGACCGATTCGTCGGCGATGACCACCTTCGGGCCGGTGGCCAGCGCGCGGGCGATGGCGATGCGCTGCCGCTGTCCGCCGGAAAATTCGTGCGGGTAACGCTGGGCGAACTCGCTGGGCAGCCCGACCTTCTCCAGCAGCCAGTCGACGCGTTTGCGCGCGTCGGCGCCGGCGGAAATGCGGTGAATCAGCAGCGGTTCCATGATCGAAAAACCGACGGTGACGCGCGGATCGAGCGAGGCGAACGGGTCCTGGAAAATGAACTGGATGTCGCGGCGCAGGCGCTGCAACGCGGGTCCGGCGAGCGTGTCGATGCGCTGCCCGGCGAATTCGATGGCGCCGCCCTGGCTTTCGACCAGACGCAGGAGCGAGCGGCCCGTCGTCGATTTGCCGCAGCCGGATTCGCCGACCAGCGCCAGCGTTTCGCCCGGATAGAGATCGAAACTGACTTTTTCGACGGCGTGCACCTCTTTCGTGACGCGCCCGAACAGGCCGCTGCGCACCGGAAAGCGGGTGACCAGCTCATGCACGCGCAACACCGGGCCGCCGCCGGTCATCACCGTGGATTGCGCTTCCGGCGGCGCGCCGGCGCCGGCGGCATCCGTCCCCGGCAGCGGGAACCTGGCGGGGAAATCCTGTCCGCGCATGGCGCCGAGCCGGGGCACGGCGGCCAGCAGCGCCTGCGTATAGGGGTGCCGGGGGGCGTTGAAAATGGCGCCGGTTTCGCCTTCCTCGACCTTTTCCCCGCCGAGCATCACCAGCACGCGGTCGGCGACCTCGGCGACCACGCCCATGTCGTGGGTGATGAACATCACGCCCATGCGCATCTCTTCCTGCAAGGCGCGGATCAGTTGCAGGATCTGCGCCTGGATGGTCACGTCGAGCGCGGTCGTCGGCTCGTCGGCGATGAGCAGGGCAGGATGGCAGGACAGGGCCATGGCGATCATCACGCGCTGGCGCATGCCGCCGGACAACTGGTGCGGGTAGCGCCGCAGCACCTGGCGGGATTCCGGAATGCGCACCAGTTCGAGCATGCGCAGCGCCTCGGCCTCGGCCCGCGCGTGATCCTTGCCCTGGTGCAGGCGGATCGACTCGGCGATCTGTTCGCCGACCGGGAACATCGGATTCAGCGAGGTCATCGGCTCCTGGAAGATCATCGCCACGTCGCCGCCGCGCACGTGGCGCAGCGTGCGCTCGTCGGCGCGGGCGAGATCGAGGACGCGTCCGTCCCCACGGCGCAGCAGCAGGCGGCCCTCGACGATCCGGCCGCCGCCGTGTTCGACGAGACGCATCAGCGACAGCGAAGTGACCGACTTGCCCGAACCCGACTCGCCGACGATGGCCAGCGTCTCGCCACGGTCGACGTGAAAGGAGAGATCCTTGACCGCCGTGACGCTCCGCTCGCTGGTGGAGAACGACACCGTCAGCCCGTCCACGGCGGCGACGCGGTCCTCGGGCAGGCTCGCGTCCGGCGCGGCGGAGAACGCGCGGGTTTCCGTGTTTTCAGTCATGATCGTCCCGATAGATGGCCGTCGAGCGCGCGCCGCCCGCGCGCGCCTCGCCCCGGTACATGCCCTCGCTGTTGAACGGCAGGCAGACTTCGCCCTGGCTGTCGACGGCGATCAGGCCGCCAAGCCCGCCGATCGCCGGCAGCTTGCGCAGCACCACGGCGGCGCACGCCTCGGCCAGCGGCAGGCCGCGGTATTCCATCAGCGCGGAAACGTCGTAGGCGGCCAGCAGGCGGATGAAATGTTCTCCCGTCCCGGTGCAGGAAACGGCCACGGTGCGATTGTTGGCGTAACAGCCCGCGCCGATCAGCGGACTGTCGCCGACCCGTCCGGCGCGCTTGTCCGTCACGCCGCCGGTCGAGGTGGCCGCCGCCAGATCGCCGCGCGCGTCGAGCGCCACGGCGCCCACCGTGCCCACCTTGCCCATTCCGGTGCTACCGCCGATGCTGGTTTCGGCGCTGGTTTCCATTTGCGCGGCCAGCGCCTGGGCATCGTGGTCGAGCAGATCGGAACGGCCTTCCGCCAGCGCGCGCCGCCACTGGGCATGGCGCGCCTCGGTGAAAAAGTAATCGGGCGGAACGGTTTCCAGCCCGGCGTCGCGGGCGAACGCCTCGGCGCCTTCGCCGGCGAGCAGCACGTGCCGGCCATCCTCCATCACCCGGCGCGCCGCCAGGATCGGGTTGCGCAGCGACTTCACGCAGGCCACCGCGCCGGCCGCCAGCGTGCGCCCGTCCATGATCGCGGCGTCGAGCTCGTGCGTGCCGGCGTGCGTGAACACGGCGCCCTTGCCGGCGTTGAACAGCGGACACTCCTCCAGGCGGAAAACGGCTTCGGTGACCGCGTCGAGCGCGCCGCCGCCCTGTTCCAGGATGCGCTGGCCGCCCCGCAGCGCATGGTCGAGGGCGGCGCGGTAGGCGCGTTCCTGTTCGGCGTCCAGGGACTTGCGCGTGATGGTGCCCGCGCCGCCGTGGATGGCGATGACCGGATTCATTCCGTTCCATCCTCCCGCATCAGCCAGGGCAGAACCGATTCGGTCATGGCCGCGGCCGATTTCACGGAATTTTTCGCATGCCGCGCGACGGCCGCGCACAAGGCCTCGATCACCGCCAGGGCGGTCGAATCGGAAGTCACGTTGAAGCGGCTCGCCGCCTGCACGTACAGCGTCAAATCGCCCAGCGGAGCGAGCGGCGAGGTCGGCGAATCGGTCAGCGCGACGATGCGCGCGCCGCGTTCCCTGGCGTTGCGCGCGATGACGATGCTGTCTTTCACGTAGCGCGGGAAGGCGATGACGATGACCGTATCCCGCGCTTGCAGCCTGAACAGCGTGCGCGCCCCGTGCGCCGCGCCGCCGATGCCGGCCAGCGATTGCGCCTGCGCGCAGTAAAGTTCAAGCCCGTGCGCCAGCATGCCGGCGAGATAGCCGCTGGCGCCGAAGCCGACGACCAGCACCCGCCGCGCGCCGAGAATGGCGGCGACGATTCGCTCGCAAGCCTCGGCCGGCAGGCTCTGCCGGATCGTCTCCAGATTGGCCAGATTGTCGGCGAGCGACGCGGCCATCACTTCGGCGCACGTCGCCTTGCGCGTCAACGTCGCCTTGCGCGTCAGCTCGTCGCGCATCCGTTCCACCGGCGCCAGCGCGCCCTCGAAGCTGCGCACGAGTTCCGCGCGGAAAACGGGAAACCCGGGAAA